>VYEH01000459.1:0-822 GCA_009843005.1 Pseudomonadota bacterium
GTCTGCACCGGCGCGTAGACGATGAAGGGGCGCTGGCTTTGCGTGTCCACCAGCATGGAGCGCACGCCGTAGGACCAGGCCTTGTCTTCGCGCAGATTCATGTTGATACGCGAAGTGAAGGCGCCGCCAAAGGCTTCATTGGCCGCGCGCAACGCCATCTCCCGTTCGTCGGAGCGGTCAAAGACGAGTTGTCCGCCGAAAATGATGCTCTGTTCGGAACCCGGGCGGTCCACCAGTATGATCCGGGACTCCTCCTGCAACTCCACCGTCGGAATGTTTTTCTCCGGCACCTCCCCGGGCGACCAGTCGGTGAACAGCGACCCGAGCATGGGTGCAATCTCTTCGAGCGTCGTGTCGCCGACCACAATCATGGTCGCGTTGTTGGGTTTGAACCAAGTGTCGTGATAGGCAACCAGATCGTCCCTGGTGATGGCACTGACGGATTCCTCCGTCCCGGAGCCGGTCATGGGCAGGGCGTAGGCATGATCGTCACCGTAAATGAGCGCTGGAAAGATCCTCAGCGCCATGGAGACGGGTTCGGACTTTTCGCGCTGGATCTGCGAAAGCCGCAACCGACGCTGGCGCTCGAGCTCTTCTTCGGAAAACGCCGGGTTGAGGATCACGTCGCTGTAGATGTCCAGCGAAGCCGCCAGGTTCTCCTTCAGCGCGGACAGCGATACGGAGGAAAAGTCGAGGTTGGAGCCGGCGCCGAGCCGGGCGCCCAGCTGAGCCAGCTCCTCGCTGATTTCAAGCGCGCCCCGCGTCGTGGTGCCCTGGTCCAGCAGGGTCATGGCCAGCGCCGCCGTGCCGGGCGCTCCGAAC
>VYEH01000459.1:832-3573 GCA_009843005.1 Pseudomonadota bacterium
CGTACCCGGCATCGAGCTGAAGATTGAAATTGACCACGGGGACGGCATCGCGCCGCGCTACGATCAGTTGCATGCCATTGGTCAGTTCCGCACGCTCGAGGTTCGGGAACCGGGCGCCGGGAAACGACTCCGGCATCGGCAGTGCAGAGCGGTCCGCGTCGTCGCCCGAAGCTGCCATACGGTCGTTGTAGGGGTGAACCTCCAGGATGAACGACCCCTTGGCCAGCCAGTTTTCCGCCACGTTGCGCAAGTCCCCGGGCTTGGCCGTATCCAGCAGCGCCAATGACTCCTTGTACGCATCGGGCCGGCCGCCGAAGACGGCGCTCTCCGCCAGGATACCCGACTTGCCGGAAAAGCCGCCGACCCGTTCCACGCCGCGGACGAAACTGGACCGGCTCTGGGCAATCACCCGCGACAGTTCCCTGTCCGTGGGTCCATCCTTGAGGAAGCGCTGCAGTTCCTCGTCCAGCGCCGCTTCCACTGCCGCTAGGTCCTGACCGGGCTGGGCCGTCGCCCAGAGAATGTAGGCTCCGGAAATCTCTCCCTGGAAAACGAATCCGCCCGCATCGGTTGCGATCTGGTCCTCGTATACGAGCCGCTGATACAGCCGCGAAGTCTGCCCCCCGGTCAGTACGCCATTGGCGAGTGACATCAGGTCCAGTTCGGCGCTGCCCCACTCGGGTATGGGCCAGGTCCTGTAGATGCGGGCCTGCCGGACGCGATCCTCCGTGACCATGCGCCGGTCCTGCGCAAGTGTCGGCACCCAGGCTTCCATGCGCGCCAGCGGCGGGCCGGGCGGGATGGCGCCGAAGTGGCGCTGAACGCTGTCACGGGCGGTCTCAATGTCTATGTCGCCGGCCAGCACCAGGGTCGCGTTGTTGGGGCCGTAGTAGGTTCTGAACCATTCGTGAACGTCGTCCAGGCTGGCCGCGTTAAGATCCTCCATGGAGCCGATCACCGACCAGGAATAGGGATGTCCTTCCGGGAAGACGTTCTCCGTGATGTAGGTGAAGGCCTTGCCGTAGGGCTGGTTCTCGCCCTGGCGCTTTTCGTTCTGCACCACGCCTCGCTGTTCGTCCAGCTTCTCCTGGTCGATCGCGCCGAGCAGGTGCCCCATCCTGTCGGACTCCAGCCACAGCGCCAGGTCCAGGGCGCTGGAGGGTACCGTCTGGAAGTAATTGGTCCGGTCGTTGTTGGTGGTGCCGTTGATTCCGGTGACACCAACCTGCTCCAACGGTTCTAAATATTCGGCGTCGTGATTCTCGCTGCCGTTGAACATCAGGTGCTCGAACAGGTGCGCGAAACCGGTCTTGCCGGGGTTTTCGTTTCTCGAACCGACGTGGTACCAGAGCGTGACGGCGACGATGGGCGCCTTGCGGTCTTCGTGAACGATGACCCGCAGCCCGTTGTCCAGGTAGAACTCCTCGAAAGGGATATCGATGTCGGTGGTCTGAGTGAGCGCACCGCCGGAAAGGCTCAGTCCGGTTGTACAGCATAGAAGCATGGCTGAAAGTCTCATGATGGGATTCCCGGGAACGCGGTATTATGTTGACTCCACGGCGAAATCATAGTTCAGGCGACGGCGGCTCGGCCAGCAGGCGATTTGCCCGGTACGGTCGCCGCCCTCGAAAACCCTCTCGACCAAGGCAAGTCGGATATGCAGACCAGGCGCGTCCTTTACCCGCCGCTGGAACCCTTTGACCAGGGATCGCTTCTCGTTGGCGGCGATCACGCGATCTACTACGAGCAGTGCGGCAATCCGGAGGGTAAACCTGCGGTCTTCGTGCACGGTGGACCCGGCGGGGGAGGCGATGTCGGCGCCCGCCGATTCTTCGATCCGGCCAGGTATCGCATCGTGGTATTCGACCAGCGCGGCGCCGGCCGCAGCCGGCCGTTCGCTTCGTTGACGGACAACACCACCTGGCACCTGGTCGCGGACATGGAGGTGCTGCGCGAGCACCTGGGCATCGAGCAGTGGCTGGTGTTCGGCGGTTCCTGGGGCAGTACGCTGTCGCTGGCGTACGCGCAAAGCCATCCGCAGGCGGTGAGCGAACTGGTGCTGCGGGGCATCTTCCTGATTCGCAGGAAGGAGATCCAGTGGTTCTACCAGTACGGCGCCAGCGAAATCTACCCGGATCAGTGGACGCATTTTCTGGAGCCGATTCCCGTCGAGGAGCGCGGCGACCTGCTCGGGGCGTACCATCGGCGGCTGACGGACGGCGCCGGCGAAACCCGGCTGGCCGCGGCCCGGGCCTGGTCCGTCTGGGAGGGCTCCACCAGTTTCCTGAGATCGGACCCGAAGCGCACGAAGCAGTTCGGATCTGAAGACTTCGCCGTCGCCCTGGCCACCATCGAGGCCCACTACTTCGTCAACAGGGGGTTCTTTTCCAGCGAGGATCAGTTGCTGGACGGTGTGGGCGCCATACGGGCGATTCCGGCGGTCATCGTTCAGGGCCGTTACGATGTGGTCTGCCCGATGACGACGGCGTGGGAACTGGCGTCGCGCTGGCCGGAGGCCGACTTACGGATAGTGGGGGATGCGGGCCACTCGGCCTATGAGCCAGGCATCGTTCATGAACTGGTCTCGGCAACCGACTGGTTTGCAGGCGAATGATGAGCCATGGTCTGATTTACTTGCCGCCCCACGCTTGGCGGTGCGCGCGGACAGCGCTTGTGAGCTTAATCTCACCGCGCCGTCCTGGCGCGGCTCGAATCGAGGGCGCGGCGCTCCTGGCCATCCA
>VYEH01000459.1:3583-26101 GCA_009843005.1 Pseudomonadota bacterium
AGGTGTGACGAATGGGGGCAGGTTCCAGGGTTCTGCTGGCCAATGCCAGGTTGGTCAACGAGGGTGAGGTCCGGGAAGTCGACGTCCTCATCGACGGGGATCGCATAAGCAAGATTCAGCCTCGGGTGACGGGCGAGGCCGGGTTCGAGGTGATCGACCTGGAAGGGCGCTACGTGTTGCCTGGCCTGATCGACGACCAGGTTCACTTTCGCGAGCCCGGGCTTACCCACAAGGGCTCGCTGGCCACCGAGTCGCGGGCGGCGATACGCGGCGGCGTGACCAGCGTGATGGAAATGCCCAATACCGCGCCGCCCACCACCGATCGGCGGGCGCTTGAGGACAAGTACCGACGGGCCCAGGACCGTTGCTTTAGTAATTACGCCTTCTACCTCGGGGCGACCAACGACAACCTGGAAGAGATCCGGCGAATCACGCGCGCGTATGCGTGCGGGATCAAGGTGTTTATGGGCGCCTCCACCGGCAACATGCTGGTGGACGATCCGGCTGCCCTGGAGGGCATCTTCGCTGAGGCACCGCTTCCCGTTGTCACCCACTGCGAGGATACGCCCACCATCCTCGCCAACGAGGCCCGGTTCAGGGCGAAGTACGGCGAATCCGTGCCCATGAGCGCACATCCGCTGATTCGGTCGGCCGAGGCCTGTTACAAGTCATCCTCCCTTGCGGTGGATCTGGCAAGGCGGCACGGGACGCGGTTGCACGTCCTGCACCTCACCACGGCGCGGGAACTGGAACTGTTCGAGCCGGGGCCCCTGGCGGACAAGCGCATCAGCGCCGAAGTGTGCGTCCATCACCTCTGGTTCGACGAGTCACGCTACGCGGACCTGGGCAGCCGCATCAAGTGCAATCCCGCCATCAAGTCGCGCGGCGACCGGGACGGGCTGCGCGAGGGCGTGCGCGACGGCCGCATCGACGTGATCGCCACTGACCACGCACCCCATACCCTTAAGGAGAAATCCCGGCCGTACTTCGAGGCGCCTGCCGGGTTGCCCCTGGTGCAGCACTCGTTGCAGATGCTGATGGAACTCTACCTGTCGGGCGAGATTTCGCTTGTGGGTATAGCGGAGAAAGCGGCACACAATCCCGCCGACCTGTTCGGAGTCGTCGACAGGGGATTCGTGCGGGAGGGTTATTTCGCCGACCTGGTGGCCGTGGACGTGAACGAAAGGGAAGTGGTCACCGATGCGAGCCTTGAGTACAAGTGCGGCTGGTCGCCATTGGAAGGGCAACGGTTCAGCTCAAGCGTCCATATGACGATGCTGAACGGGGAGGTAGTTTATCGGGATGGGCGGCTCGAGGAGCAGCCTCTCGGACGCCGGCTGGAAATTGAAGAGCGCTAGCAGTATTTACGGCGCTGACGCGCAGGAACGCGGTTTTCCGTGCAAGCCCGTGACCGCAGCCAATGCGTGGCGCAGGAAAAATGGGGACCCGATCGGCCGTCCTTGATCTTGACGGCAATGCCGGGGAATACCACGGGTCCCCGAGTGGCCTCCCGGCCGCGCCCGCACTGCGTTTGAAGGTGCGGGCGACGGATCGGGCGGGCAGGGAGGTGTTCACCCGCCGATCCGGTTTCAGTCTCCTGGTTGCAGGCCCCCGGCTGAACTCTCCGTTTCAGCCTCTCCGTGGGGGAACGGCAGCACTATCCGCGGATGCCCGAGGCCGAGGCCACGAGGGCCGCGCCGTGAACCGAAAGTTCCAGGCGGTTCCTCACTGTGTCGCGGTACCGTGCGTGCACGGACCTGGCGAATGCCGCCATCTCGGCTTCGAAGCGGGCCTTGTTCGCGCGGTACTCGGCCGCATCTTCGGCGCCGTTGACAGTCACCTCCTCGATGACCGGAGTCAGTTCGCGGATATCCTCGACGATCGCGGACGGCTCGCGCCCGGAGGCCGTATTGAGGCCAATCCCGAACACGGCCAGCACCACCGCCAGCAAGTTAAGTCTTCGTGTGTTCATGATCATCTCCTCATGTTGAGTTGGTTAACTGGACAGTTAGATGCACAAGACGTGCCAACTATTGATTAACGGAAAATCAAGGGTTTGGCGGAGTTCGTACTCACGGTAATCCGATAAATAACGGATTACCGTTGATATGAGTCACGGAATACCGTAAAGTTCCCCAAATGGATACCGACTACCGACCGTTCTTCCGAATGAGCCCGGTCTTGGCGGTGGCCCTGAACGAGGAGGGTCTCCTGCTGGACGCCACCGACGCGTGGCTGCAACGCTTCGGATACACCCGGGATGAGATCCAACCGCTGCGTGCGCGGGAACTGTCGAGTCCAGCCGTAACCCACCGCATCGAAAACGACTACCTCCCGTTGCTACGCCGGACCGGGCGGCTGAACAATGTGCCGGTGGACCTGTACACGCGTTCCGGAGAGCAGGTCGACTGTCTGGCCAACGTGGCCGTCAACGGCGGCGGCAGGACCGTTGTGGTCTATACCGAGGTGGACGAGGCATCGCGGATCGAGGCGCAGTATCTGGAGCTGTACCGGGAAACGCCCGCGATGATGCACACCGTCGACAGCGAGGGGCACATCGTTCATACCAGCGACCGGTGGTTGTCAAAGATGGGCTATCGGCGCCGGGAAGTGCTGGGCAGGAACATCACCGAATTCCTGGCCGCTGACAGCATGCTCGACCGCCAGGAGGTGATCGACATCATTGCCCAGGGCGATCTCGACAACGCGCCGCGCAATTACGTGACCCGGTCGGGCGACATCATCGAGGCGCTGGTCTCCTCGCGGGTCGACCGGGGCGCCGACGGTCGGGTCAGGCGGATGCACGTGGCGATGAAGGACATGACCGCACAGAACGAGGCCGAGCACCGCCTGCGGGCCGCGTTCGAGGAAAACGCCCGCCTGCGCGAGGAACTTCAGCGGGAGCGCGACTATCTTCGCGAAGAAGTGCAGGTTTCGATGAATTTCGGGCGCATCATCGGCGAAAGCGCGGCGCTCAGGCGGATGCTGGCGCGAGTCGAGGCGGTGGCGCAGACTTCCGCCAGCGTCCTGATCCAGGGCGAATCCGGCACGGGCAAGGAACTGGTGGCCCACGTCATCCACACCCGCAGCCCGCGAAGCGATGCGCCCCTGGTCAAGGTCAACTGCGCCTCCATCCCGGGCGAACTGTTCGAGAGCGAATTCTTCGGCCACGTCAGGGGCGCCTTCACCGGAGCGCACCGCGACCGGGTCGGCCGCTTTCAGTTGGCCGACGGCGGTACGCTGTTCATGGACGAGATCGGCGAAATTCCCCTCGACCTGCAGGGGAAGCTGCTGCGGGTGCTTCAGGAAGGCGAATTCGAGCAGGTGGGCAGCGACCGCACCCGCTCGGTGAACGTGCGCGTGGTGGCCGCGACTAACAGGGATCTCGACAAGGCCGTGGAAGACGGGAAGTTTCGCGAAGACCTCTTCTACCGTCTGAGCGTCTTTCCCATCGACGTGCCGCCGCTCAGGGACCGGGGCGACGACATCGTCCAGCTTGCCAGTCACTTCCTGGAGAAGATCTGCCAGGACTTCGGCCACCGGCCGCTCTCGCTCAACCGCCAGCACCTGGAGTTGATGAGAAACTACGACTGGCCCGGCAATGTGCGCGAACTGAAGAATGTCATCGAGCGCGCCGTGATCCTGTCGCGCGGCAAGATGCTGCGCCTCGACCTGGCCATGGCCGACATCCCGAGACCCGCTTCTGTTTCGGCGCCCGTCTCCGCCGACCCGGACGGGAACGGCGAGCCAACGCTCATGACCGAGCAAGAACTGCTGGAACTGCAGAAAAACAACCTGCTGGCCGCACTTACGGCGACCGGCTGGCGGGTTTCCGGCCCTCGCGGCGCCGCCGCGCTGGTGGGCCTGAAGCCGTCGACGTTTACCGACCGGATTAAAAAATTCGGCATCGCGCGGCCGCGACCGGCCTGAAATGCTGCTTCACGCAGCAGTCAGTTCAAGCCAACAGCAGTCGCGAACAATCCGGCGACCGCAACGACGGCCGCGACATTGACGCCGACAATCCACCTGATGAGGTCAAACTTGGCGGCAGTGATCGCGGTGTCGATGTCGGCCTTGGTCGCGAGCTTGTTCTCGATCAGATCGGCCTGAATGCCTACGACCGTTGTTGCCTGGGGTTCGGGCATGCCGGACTCGACGAGCCTCTCTATAGCTGCGTGCGTATCGAAGATTAGTCCGTGGGTCGGTGCCATGGCAACAATATATGGCTTACGCGATAAGGATTGAATGGTGCAAAACTCGCGATATACGAGAGAAATGCCGGAATAAACCTGCAACGCACCCCCGATCAGCGAACGGCGATGGGCCGGACCGGAGAACCGGTCGCGCCCTTGATGCGTTCGGTGAGGGCGAGAAACAGGAATTCGTACACTTCGTCGCCTGCTAGCTCCCTCAATTCCATGTTTTCCAGCAGCGGAATCCCGTCCTGGAGAAACAGCATGCGATGCACGTTCTCCGGCCCCGGACGCGGCCTGACTTCCACGCAGCAACTGTCGGCCCCCACCAGGGAGACCCTGCGGCCGATCAGCCAGCGCGTGACCTCGGCAAAGATCCCGGGCGAACCCTCGTTCTCCCCGACGCCCACGTAGGAGTCGTTGTACTTCGACGGGTTCGTCCAGTTGACCGCCCAGCCGTAGTTGAACAGCACCGCGTCGCCCTGCTGGACCGTTTCCTCGTCCATGCCCTGGCGCGCCAGCGCGCCGCGAACGTCGTCCATCGTCACTTCGTAGCCGGCTTCCAGGCTCTCGACGCCCTTGTAGCCGGCGATGTCGATCAGGATGCCGCGGGTAATGAAGGGTTTAACGTGCTCCGTGCCCAGCGCCTCCAATCCACCTACCCCATTGTTGGCGCCGGTCAGATCCTTCTGTGTGAACCCGTTGTAGTAGACGTTCTGCAACGAGCCGTCGGCCATCCGCACCGATTCGCCCTGATGGCTGAGCGCATCGAACTGGGTGCCCATCTGGCCGATGAAGCCGGTGAAGTAGTCGCGGTGAGCCGCACCTTCCCCGGCGCGCTCCGGCGGGGCGGCCGGCACGACCTGCAGAAAATAGGGCCGGTAGCCGTACTGGGGCATGCTCGTTTCGTACATGTGGCCGAGTTCGTAGGTCTGGCCGGTGCGGGGAATCTGCAACGCCGCGAGAATTTTCTCCGGCGTAACGTAGTTGGATGCCCCGGCCTGGTCCTCCGGCCCGTGCACGGAGGGCCACCAGGGCCCCTGTTCCCGGGTTTGCGCCAGACCCGAGGGTGCAGTAGCGACACATGCCAGCGCGACGATCGCCGCCAACGATTGTTTCCCGATCATTATTTTTCTCCCCTGGTCCATTCAACAGCGAATCAGAGACTCAGATGCAAGTTTCATGGGTGGTCGGCACCAATTTGAACGCTGCTAGGTTAGCAAATTCTCGACATTGCGCCGCCGGGGTAAAAAATTCATTCAGCAAGTCCTTGACTACACTTGCGCCCGCGTCTGCGGCACAATGGCGTTCCATGCGCATGCGGCCGGCGATCCTGTTGTTGTCCTGCATTGGGTGGTCCAGCGGCGCCGCGCAGTTGCCGGACCGGCTCCAGCGCGTTCTCTCGGCTCACGATATCCCATCGGCGAATGTCAGCGTCGTCGTGCAGATGTCGGGAACGGAGCAGCCCGTTCTGACTCATTTCCCGCTGCAGCCGAGACATCCCGCCTCGGTAATCAAGCTGGTGACGAGTTGGGTGGGCCTCGAGGTGCTCGGTCCGACGTATACCTGGCCGACGGAGGTGTACTTTCTGGGTGAACGCAACGGCTGGAGCCTTGACGGCGATCTCGCGATCAAGGGCTACGGCGATCCCTCCCTGGTCACCGACGAATTCCGCAAGCTGCTGCGCGCCGTGCGGCATCTCGGTCTTACCGAAATTGACGGCGACCTGGTCATCGACGATTCGGTTTTCGTGGACGCCGAAGGCGACCCCGGCGAATTCGACGGCGACCCCTTCCGCACCTACAACGTCCTGCCGAATGCGCTGTTGGTCAACTACAAGGCCATTCGCTACCAGTTCGGGATCTACCCCGACGGCGACGGCGCACTCGTGACCACGGATCCCGTCCAGGCTAACCTGGACATCGTCAACCGGCTGAACCTGGTAAGCGGCCGCTGCCGCGGCTACCAGGCGGGCATCACCCACGACGTCCGCGGCGAGGGAGCGGACCGGGTCTTTCTCTCCGGCGATTTCCCCGCCGGCTGCGCACCCTATTCCCTGACACGCACCGCCCTCCAGCACGACTCGTACGCGTACGGCTTGTTCGCCACACTCTGGCGCGAACTCGGCGGGGTCCACACCGGCGGGTGGCGGCGCGGCGCCGTGAGCGATGAGATCGAGCCGATTCTAGTGTGGGATTCGCTCCCGCTCGGGGACGTCATCCGCAGGATCAACAAGTTCAGCAACAACGTGATGACCCGCCAACTGCTCTACACGCTGGGCCTGGAGGCGTCCGACAGCCCGGGTACGCGCGCCGGCGGCGTGGACGTGATTCGCAATCATCTCGCTTCACGGGGATTGAACGTCGACTCGCTGGTCATCGACAACGGAGCCGGGCTGTCCCGGGAGACCCGGATTTCCGCGCAGTTGCTGGCGGACATGCTCCAACTTGCACAACAACCCCCCTACGGCGCGGAGTTCATGGCGTCCATGTCCATCGGCGGGCTGGACGGCACCACACGCCGGCGGTTCGAGGACGACGAGGCCCTTGGCCGATCCCACCTGAAAACGGGTAGCATCGACCACGTGGCGGCCATTGCCGGCTACGTCCACGCTTCGAGCGGCACGACCTACATCGTGGCGGCAATGATCAACGCCACGGATGCCCACCGGGGAACCGGAGAGGAATTTCTCGACGCCCTGATCGAGTGGGTACACGAGTTCTGACGCACGAAAACGAGCCCCCGTCAATCCAGACGCGTCACCATTCCCGTACCACTCCCCTAGCGAGGGCGCGTGCGTCACAGCTGTACACACCCACCATCGCCAGTCGGACGGAACAGAAAGCCAATCAGTCGAAACAGAAAGAGATCGTCAGGCAGGCGACTCCCGCCGCTGGCGTGCCTGCAGGCGCCGCTGTTGCCGGCGCCGCCAATCCACCACGCGGTAACCCAACAGCAGCGCCAGCACCCCCATGTACAGCAGGGGCTCGGAGACGTCGATCTTCACGAGCCACAGGAAGTGCACCGCACCCAGAATGCCGATCAGGTAGACCAACCGGTGCAGTTGCACCCATCGTCGCTTCAACCGCCGCTGCATGGCATTGGTCGAAGTCACGGCCAGCGGAACCATCAGCACCAGCGCAAGAAAGCCGACGGTGATATAGGGCCGCATGGCGACATCCACCAGCAGCGACTGCCAGGCGAGTCCCTGGTCGAGCACCGCGTAGGTGATGGCATGCAGGAGAATGTAAAAGAAAGCCGCCAGGCCCAGCGTTCGCCGCAGCGCCACCAGCCAGTTGAGTCCGGTCTGTTTTCGGATTGGCGTGATCGCCAGCGTCAGGATCAGGAGGTTCAGGCCCGTCTTGCCGAACGTGTGCAGGACCATCTGCACAGGGTTCGCGCCCAGGTCGCCCCCGTATCCGAACGCCCGCGCGGCGACCCAGGCGAACGGTACTACGCAGGCAACGATGACCAGCGCCTTGATCAGCGCCAGGTTTCTTCGCGTCATGGCGTACCGCTGGAGCTTGTCAGCGCCATCCCGGCCAGCACCGCCAGACCCTAGTAATTCCTCATCAGGTCAAGCCCCGTATAGAGGCTGGCGACCTGGTCGGCGTAACCGTTGAAGAGTCGTGTGGGGATGCGCGACGAAAACAGCCCCGCGCCCAGGACCCTTTCGGTGGCCTGGCTCCAGCGGGGATGATCCTTGTCCGGATTCACGTTGGAGTAGAAGCCGTACTCCCGGGCGTTGGCCATGTTCCAGCTGGTCTCCGGTTCCCGCTCCATGAAGCGGATCCGGACGATGGACTTGATGCTCTTGAAGCCGTATTTCCAGGGCACGATCAGGCGCAGCGGCGCGCCGTTCTGGTTCGGCAGCACCTGCCCGTACAGCCCCACGGTCAACAGCGCCAGCGGATGCATGGCCTCGGCGATGGTCAGGCCTTCTCGGTAGGGCCAGCGCAGCACGGGATAGCGGACCCCGGGCATCTGTTCCGCATCGTTCAGCGTGAAGAACTGAACGTAATTGGCGCGCGAGGTGGGCTCGAACCGTTTCAGCAGGTCGCCCAGCGGGAATCCGACCCAGGGCACCACCATGGACCAGGCCTCCACGCAGCGGAACCGATACAGCCGGTCTTCCAGCGTGTGTCCCTTCATCAGGTCTTCCAGCGCGAACGTGCCGGTGATGTCGGCCTCGCCCTCGACCGTCACGGACCACGGGTGCGTCCTTAATGTATGCGCATTCTTCGCCGGGTCCGTCTTGCCCGTTCCGAATTCATAGTAGTTGTTGTAGTTGGTGATGTCTTCGAAGGACGTTGTCTCGCGCTCCACGTCGTGTGGCCACGTGTTGAGATCGCCCAAGTTTCCCACTTCTGGAAACGCACGGTGACGCGTCGCCTCGCGCGCCAGTGGCACCAGTTCTGGAAACCCACCGCCTATAGCCTGTCCCCAGGCATTGGCGGCCGGGAGGAGCCCGGCTGCCAGCGCCGCCTTGAGGATGTCCCTGCGGCGATGAAACGCGGATTCGGGGGTGATCTCGGAGGGCTTGATGTCCGGGGGACGCTTTATCAACATGACCAGTTCCTCGCTGTCGCAGGCGGGCTCTTTGCTCAATCTTGCTACCGTTTGACCAAAATCGCCAGTCCTGGTTCGCACAACCGGCGATTTTTTGCTGCAGCCGGCGTCCCCTCGCCGACACGCGGCGCAATCGGACGCCATCTCCGTTACAATCAGCGCCTCCAAAACCCGGCAAAAACGGGTTGATTCAACTTGTATCTTCCAGGGGACGCTAAATGAAGCTGATAACCGCTGTAATCAAGCCTTTCAGGCTCGACGATGTGCGCAACGCCTTGGCCGAGGTCGGCGTGCAGGGCATGACCGTGACCGAAGTCAAGGGATTCGGGCGCCAACGGGGCCACACGGAACTCTATCGGGGAGCCGAATACGTGGTCGATTTCCTTCCCAAGGTCAAGGTCGAGGTGGCCTTGTCCGAAGATCTGGCGGAACGCGCCATCGAAGCGATCGTGGAATCCGCGCGAACAGGGAAAGTCGGCGACGGCAAGATATTTGTCACGGACCTGACCCAGGTACTTCGGATTCGCACGGGCGAAACCGGCGATCAGGCCATCTAGAGGGAGAATCGCAGTGAAAAGACTAACAACTACCGCAGCCTTGATGCTGGCCCTGTTGCCGGCCGCCGGCTGGAGTCAGGCACTGGATTCCGGCGACACGGCCTGGATGCTGACGTCCACCGCTCTGGTGCTGTTCATGACGCTGCCGGGCCTGGCGCTGTTCTATGCGGGGCTGGTGCGCAGCCGGAACGTACTCTCCGTCGTCATGCAGTGCTTCGCCATCGCCTGCATGGTTTCGGTCATCTGGGTGGTCTGCGGCTACAGCATGGCGTTTTCCGACACCGTCGGCGGATACGTCGGCGGACTGGGCAAGGCCTGGTTGAGCGGGGTCGGACTGGACGCGCTCAGCGGGACGTATCCCGAGACCGTCTTCATCATGTTCCAGCTCACCTTTGCGATCATCACCCCGGCGCTGTTCGTGGGCGGCATTGCCGAGCGCATGCGCTTTTCCGCCATGCTGATCTTCATCGCGGCCTGGGTGCTGCTGGTCTACTTCCCGGTGGCCCACTGGGTCTGGGGCGGCGGTTGGCTCGCCGACATGGGTTTCCGCGATTTCGCGGGCGGCGCAGTGGTGCACATCACCGCCGGCGTGGCCGCTCTGGTGGCGGCGCTGGTGCTCGGCAACCGCAGCGGCTTCCCGACTACGGCCATGCCGCCGCACAACCTGCCCATGACCGTCATGGGCGCCTGTATGCTCTGGGTGGGCTGGTTCGGCTTCAACGCCGGCAGCGCGCTGGCGGCGGACGGCGCGGCCGGGATGGCCATGCTCGTGACCCACATCGGCGCGTCACTGGGTTCGCTGACCTGGATGACCTGCGAATGGGTTCGCTACGGCAAGCCGAGCGTCCTGGGTATCGTCACCGGTATGGTCGCCGGCCTGGCCACCATCACCCCCGCATCCGGCTTTGTAGGCCCCCTGGGCGCCCTGGTCATCGGTATCGCCGGCGGACTGGGTTGCTTCCTGGCCACGCAGTACATCAAGCGCAAGCTGAAGATCGACGATTCGCTGGACGTGTTCCCCGTGCACGCGGTGGGCGGAATGATCGGCCTGCTGCTGACGGCCATATTCTCCGCTGCCAGCCTCGGCGGCCTGGGCCTCGACACCGGCATGGGCGCGCAGTTCGGCGTGCAGGTGGTGGGTATCGTTGCCACGTTCGTCTGGTGCGCGGCGGTGAGTTACGGATTGCTGAAGGCGATCAATGTCATCGTGCCGCTACGCGTCAGCGGCGACGAGGAGACCGAGGGCCTGGATATCGTGCTGCACGAGGAGCGCGGCTACAACCTGTAGCCGCGGTCCGCGCCCGCCTACGGGCGGTCCCGATTGCCGGTGGGGAGTCTCAGGATGACCTTGAGGCCCCCGCCGGCCCGGTTTTCGGCGGTTGCAACGCCGCCGTGCAGTTCCATCACCCGGGCGGTAATGGCAAGCCCGATCCCCTGGCCCGGGCCGCCTGCCGGCGAGGCGCCATGGTCGCGGCTTTCGTCCGCCCGGTAGAGGGGCTCGAATATTCGCGGCAGATCTTCCGGGCTCACGCCGGGCCCGCGGTCCCTTACCGTGACAACCACGTCGTCGGCGTCCGCAGAGACTGCCACGTCGATCGGTCCGGCGTCTCCCGCATACGCGAGCGCATTCCGAACCACGTTTTCCACTGCGCTTGCGATCCCCCGCGTATCGCCGGATACCTCCTGTCGATCGGGGCAATACAGATTGACGGTCGCTTCCGGATGTTCGTAGCGCGCATCATCGACAATGCCCCGAATCATGACGTCCATCCTGACCGGCTCGCGCACCGGTTCCTTCTGCGTGCGCAAGCGCGCCAGCGTCATGATCTGTCCGATCAGCCCGTCGAGTCGCTCGGCTTCCTGTTCGATACGCTCGAGATCGGGTTGCGCCTCGTCGTTGGCCTTGCGCTGGGCCAGTCCCAGCGCCATGCGAATCCGGGCCAGGGGCGAGCGCAGTTCGTGGGAGATGTCCCGGAGCAGGGTTTCCTTGTCCGTGACCAGCGCCTGAATGCGCTCGGCCATGGTATCGAAGTCCCTGGAAAGAACACCGACCTCGTCGGTCGCCCAGCCCCGTTCGGGGGCGCCGACCCGGGTGTCCAGGTCACCGCCGGCCAGACCCTGGCTGGCGCGCCGCAGGCGCGCGATCGGGGCGGAGATGTATCGCGCCAGCAATCCCGAGGTCAGGGCGGCGATCAGCAGCGCCACCGCGCCGATGGCGGCCCGCGAACCGGGCCAGGCCAGCATGCCGAATACCGCCACGGGAGGGCGCACGAACAGCAGCCGGTATTCGTCTCCGTCGTCGGCCACCAGGTGCGGCGTCAGCTGCGCGGGGCGCAGATTGCTGGGGCGTTCCGGGCCGGGGCCGCCGTCGCGGTCAGGGCCGCCGTCACGGTCAGGTGGCGGGCCCATGCCGCGGTCGCCACCTCCGAACGCCATCCCGTCCGGCGGCCGGGGTACGCTGAATCGCAGCAGTCGCCTCATCTCGCCCGGCAGCGCCCGGTCGAGCAGTTCTTCGCCGCGGTCGTCCACGATCAGCAGTATCAGTCCAGAGTCCTGGCGGGTGTTGTCCTGCAGCCAATCGCGCAGACCTCGTTCCCCCCGCTCCGCCAATGCGACTGCCGCCTCGTTCACCATCGGGTCATGCTGCTCGATCCGTACCGGATCGAAAGCCCCCTGGGCGAACTGAAAACTGATGTAGACCGTGGCCACCAGGGTCGCGGCCATGGCGGCGCCGAAGGTGAGAAAGATCTTCAGAAACAGGCTCATTCCAGGGCCTCGCGTTCGGGGATCAGCACGTAGCCGCTGCCGCGCACGCTGCGAATGGGCGAATTCGCGGCGCTGCCGGCATGCAGTTTCTTGCGCAGGTTGCTGATGTGCGTATCCAGGCTGCGGTCGTCGGGCAGCAATTGCCGGCCCAATGCCGTGCGCGTCAGGGCATCCCGCGACACTACTTCGCCGGCGGACCGCATCAGTGTCAGCAGTATCGTGAACTCGGCGTTGGTCAGCTTGAGGGCTTCGCCGTTCACGGAAATCTCGCGGCGCTTGATATGGGCCGAGTAGGGTCCGATCGAAAACTCGGCCGCCTCATCGGGGCCCGCATCCCGGGCCCGGCGCAGAATCGCCTTGATGCGGGCCAGCAGTTCCCTCGGGTTGAACGGCTTGGGAAGGTAGTCATCGGCGCCCATTTCCAGTCCGACGATCCGGTCGACGTCATCGCCCCGTGCCGTGAGCATCAGTACCGGGCTCTGCACGCCGCCTTCCCGCAGCCGCCGAAGGACTTCGAATCCGGACAATCCGGGCATCATGACGTCGAGAACGATGAGGTCGTATTCGTCCTGCTGGGCCCGCCTGAGGCCCCCGGTGCCCGTTCCCTCCGCCGTGACGACCATGCCTTCGGGCTGCAGGTACTCGGCCAGCATCTCGGTGAGCTGGGTGTCGTCGTCCACCAGGAGTAATCGGTATGCGCGCATGGTTCAGGGAAATATACGGGCTATTCCCGAACGCTGCCTGCAGGCTTGACAAAAGTTGAGACTGGACAGGCGGTCTGCGCCGGTGTGCTCCGGGCTGCCGGCCGACGCGCCGGCTGGATCATGAGGCGACACTCAGTACGGCACTGCCCGTGATTCTGCCCGATCTCAGTCGTTCCAGGGCCTCATTGGCGGCGGTCAGTGGAAATACCTCGGTCATGGCGGCGACCGGGACCCTGGCGGCGAGCCGCAGAAAGGCGCGCCCGTCCTCACGGGTCAGGTTGGCCACGGAGCGTACCTGGCGCTCGCCCCAGAGCAGTTCGTAGGGAAACTCCGGGATCGGCGACATGTGAATCCCACCGCACACGACGACGCCGCCCTTGCGCACGGCCCGCAGCGCAGCCGGCACCAGGGCGCCCACCGGAGCGAAGACGATGGCGGCATCGAGTTCCCGCGGCGGCATCCGCTCCGAGGAGCCTGCCCAGGCGGCGCCCAGGGAGCGTGCCGAGGCGATGGCGTCGCGGTCGTTGGGCCGGGTGAAGGCGTAGAAGCTGCGGTCCTGGTAGCGGATGATCTGCGCGAGGATATGAGCTGCCGAGCCGAATCCGTACAGGCCGATGTGCTCCGCCCCGGTGCACATCCCGAGCGCCCGGAAACCGATCAGTCCGCCGCAGAGCAGCGGCGCCGTGTCCGTCGCCGAGGCGGCCTTGTCGACGGGGAAACAGTAGCGGGCATCCGCGGCCAGGTACTCCGCATATCCACCCGGCCGGGTATAGCCCGTGAATCCGGCCCGGTCGCAGAGGTTCTCGAGCCCGTCGCGGCAATATCGGCAGCGCCCGCAGGTATACCCCAGCCAGGGCACTCCCACGCGCCGGCCCGCCGGCAGCGCATCGGCCAGGGACTCGACCACCGTGCCCACGACCTGGTGTCCGGGGATCACGGGGTAGGGAATGTCGGCCAGCTCGCCGTCCAGCAGGTGCAGGTCCGTGCGGCAGACCGCGCAGGCCTGCACCCGGATGAGCACCTGTCCCTGCCCGATGCCGGGTTCGGGCAGATTTCGGAACGAGAGCGCCTGACCCGGGGCCTCCAGTACCATGGCGCGCATGTTTGGATCCCGTGTTGTTCCTGCCTGCCGCGGCGCTCCGCCTGCTCTCTGCTCGTCCTGCCGCCTTACTCGTTGACCCGGTAGCGGAAATCGTGGCGGTAGGAGACGCTCGCGGTGGGCGCCGGCTCGCCCTGGGCCAGACGCGGGCGAAAACGGGACTCGGCCAGCCGTCGTGCGTACAGGGCGTCCATCAGCAACGGCGGGCTTGAACGGCTGACGACGATATTCGCGGCCTTGCCCTCGGCGGAGACGCCGAACTGCACTTCGATGAATCCCCAGGCGTAGCCGTCCGGGTTCGATTGCCAGTCCACCGGGCTTGCCGGCGGTGCGAAGTCGACGAACTGCGGCGACGCGAAGAACTCCTCGGCAAGCGCCGGCTGCTCCCCTTGCAGCGCGCCGTAAGCCTCCCGATAGTAATTCTGCGCGGCTTCCGTGCGGGAACGAATCAGTTCCCAGTCCCCGAGGACTGCAAGCGCGCTCGCCCTTTGTATCGGCGTGGCGTTGGTGCTCGATTCCAGCGTGCGTACCAGTTGACCCCGCGCCGAGCGGGTATTGCCGAGACGGATGTCGATGGCGGTCAATTGGCTGAGCGGAATCAGCAGCCGCCCGTCATCGTCTCCAAATGTTTCGCGCTGGATGTCCAGAACGGCTTCATACTCCTCCCGCGCCAACATCCGCATTCTTGACTGGTCGTAGTAACCGGCCAGGTGGTTCCGGTAAGGAATCGTTCGCGGATCGTTTTCCCCGAAACGGCGCAACGCGACGTTGAGGCGTTCCCGCTGGAGATTCCCGGCTTCCACCGTATTGCCGAGCATCAGGTACGCGCGGCCTGTTTCATCCAGCAGCGGCACCTGTTCCAGGTTGAACAGGCCATGATTCACGTGGCTGACATCCCGGGCGGTCTGAAGCACCGTGATCGCTTCCAGCGGCTGGTTGCTCAGCATGTAGATCCGGGCGAGTTCGGAATAGGGCTCGATGAGCGCCGGCGAGTTCGATCCGAGTTCTGCCGTGATTTGGCCGATCCCTTCCAGGTAGCTCGCCTGGGCCTCCTCCAGTTGGGCGCGCTCCAGTTCCAGCCTGCCGCGTTCGATCGATGCCCGGGCTTCATCTTCATCGGCCGCAAATACCGGGTGTGCGGCAGTGGCGGCAAGGAGTAGCAGGTGGCCCCAGCGCTGCATGACGGTGCGAGCCAGCGCTCTAGTCGTCCGATTCCCTGGGCGTGTAGTAGAACGTGAAGTCCCGGGCGACGTCCTCGGCCGGTACGGGCTCTCCATCGATCACTCTCGGCCGGAAGCGGGAGCGTGCTATGGAGCGTGCGCTGGAGTCGTCCTTGAGGCCCGGCGGCACGGACTCGAGGATCCTGATGTTCGTCGTTCTCCCCGATGGAAGGACGTCGAACGACACCAGTACGTGCCCCGGCAGTGCGCCGGGATCGCTCCGGTCGGCGAGGCCGCGCGTGCTCGGGTACTCGCGGAGCACGTAGTCGGGTTCGAGGAACCAGCGCCGCTGCCATTCTTCACCGTCCTCGATCCCGTTCAGCAGGCTCCAGGCGCGCCGGTACTCGTCTCCCGTCGGCCCGATCTTGCTGAACGCCACGTTCCAGTCGCCCATATCCCGCAACACCCTTGCGATCTGCAACATGTCCGGCTCGGGCTGTGACTCGAGAATCTCCAGAGCCCGCTTGAGCGAGCCGATGCCGCGCCCTTCGGGCAGCTTCTGCACCCGGAAGCTGTTGCCGATCTGCCGAAGCGGTTGCGCCATCAGCGGACTCTGGTTGCCTTGAAGGCCGCGAATGATGTTCATTGCGCGGCCGTAGTAGTCGCGCTCCCGGTCGAAGCGGTAGCCGTCCCGCAACCACATCGCGTGCCGGTACAACTCGGGCAGGATCTCCAGCGAATTTTCGCCGTGAATGCGCTCCATGATCCGCAGGCCCGCGAGCCTCTGCGCGTCGGCCTCCTCGTACATCTCCATGCTGACCATGGAATTGGCGATGTGGTTGAGGATGTCGACCTGTTGTTCGCCGAGCAGCCCATGGATACGGCGGCTCACGGTGCGCGCCTCCTCCAGTGCGGTCACCGCCTCCGGATGCAGATTCATGCTCTGGTAGGTCACGCCAAGCCCGACCAGGGGCGTGATCACCGATTCGGAGAACTCGCCGCCCAGCTGCCGAAAGAGATCGACCGATGCCAGAAAGTTCTGTTCCGCATCCCCGTAGAGCCGTGCCCTGCGCTGGCTCTCGGCGAGGTTCGAAATCGCCACGGCCGTCTCGGTGGAACGCTCGCCGAACTCCACCGAGGTCAACTCCACCAACCGCGCCGCGACGGGAACGGCTTCGGAGTACTCGCCGTGGTCGAGCCGATCGCGCAGCGTCAGTTGCGCTTCGAGACGGGTGACATAGGCCTCGATCTCAGGTCCGGGTGTGTCGAGAACCTCATCCTCGGCATCCAGCGCCGCCGTTGCTGCGGCCAGCCCGGCAATGGGTTCTCCGGCGGACGGCTCGGATTCCGGAGCCGCCGGCGGGTCGGCGAGGTCAGGTTGTTGGGCGGCGGCGGTGGAAAGGCCCGCAGCCACGAACATTACGCACAGGCAACTCGGCGCGGTGGAATCGCCAATTCGGGAACACATTGGCCGTCGGCTAGCCATCCAAGATCATACTATCGTATTTGGAAGCGCCTCGTCCGGCTTTTGGTCATTAATTCGGTAGACCGAATCGGATCGGGCGAGTTCCCCATAGGCATTGGATTGGCTTTGTGGAGACCGCTTCCGCGTCTATAATGTGGCGCGCGAACCGGGAAGATTGAAGCGGATGAGTATCGCGACCACCGTGGGTGACGCCCTTGCGTTCGAGGAGATCGACTTCCGGATCCTTCGGCACAGGTCCAGACATTCGCCCGCTCAGGCAGCGGAAAGAGCGGGAATTCCCCCCCAGCAGCTCGCCAGGGCCGTGCTGCTCAAGGACCCCTATGGCTATGTCCTCACGGTCATGCCGGCGCACTGCGAACCGGATCTCGAGCTTCTCCGCGCCACATTGCACCGTCAATTGACCGTCGCCACCGACCATGACCTGGACGATCTCTTCTGCGACTGCGCGGTGGGTTCGGTTCCGCCCATCGGTCCGTGGTATCGTGTACCCACTGTGGTGGATATCACCCTCAGGGCCCAGCCCGATGTCTATTTTGAAGCTGGCGACCATCGATCGTTGGTTCAGGTCAGTGACACGAACTTCAAGCGCCTGATGCAGGGCGCCGAATACTTCGCGTTCTCCAATCCGGCAGACAATTGACCCAAGGCAACACATGGAACCCACCAAGACGGAAGGTACCGAGTACTTTCACCAGGTCGTAGATTGCCAGTGGGGCTGCCCGGCCCACACTGACGTCCCCGAGTACATTCGCCTCATCGCCCTGGGGCGGTTCAGCGACGCCTACATGCTGAACCGCAAGTCCAACGTCTTCCCGGGTATCCTGGGCCGGGTCTGCGACCGTCCCTGCGAGCCGGTGTGCCGGCGCGGGCGGGTCGAGGACAAGCCCGTGGCGATCTGCCGCCTGAAACGCGTGGCCGCGGACAACCGCGGCGACATCACGTCAAGGCTGCCGGTGGCGCCGAAGCAGAAGAACGGCAAGCGCATCGCCCTGGTGGGCGCGGGTTGCGCGTCCCTGACGGTGGTCAACGACCTGATGCCCCTGGGCTACGAATGCGTCATCTACGAGGCGCTGGACAAGACCGGCGGGCTGATGCGCACCAACATTCCGGCGTTCCGCCTGCCGGCCTCCGTGCTGGACGAGGAAATCGACTACATCGTCGACATGGGCGCGGACCTGAGGCTGAACACGCCGGTGAACAGCATGCGCGAGCTGCTGGGCGAGGGCTACGATGCGATTTTCGTCGGCAGCGGCGCCCCCAAGGGCAAGAACCTCAACATTCCGGGCCGCAACGACAGCGACCGGATCCACGTCGGCATCCAGTGGCTGGAGTCGGTTGCCTTCGGCCATACCGAGTCCATCGGAAAGAAAGTACTGATTATCGGTGTAGGCAACACGGCCATGGATTGCTGCCGCACGTCGCTGCGCCTGGGCGCCGATGACGTCAAGGTCATGGCGCGCAAGCCCCGCGGATTCTTCAAGGCATCCGACTGGGAACTGGAAGACGCCGAGGAAGAGCGCGTGGAGATCGTCGTCAACCATTCGCCCAGGGAGTTCGTGCTCCGTGACGGCAAGCTGGTGGGGATGAACTTCGACCTGATGGACTACGATATCGACGGCAACGGCCGAATCGTCAACACTCGCGTGGTCGGCGAGAAATTCTTCCCCTGCGACGACGTGGTGCTGGCCATCGGCCAGGACAACGCCTTCCCCTGGATCGAGCGGGACCTGGGCATCGAGTTCGACCGCTGGGAGGTGCCGGTGGTGGACCCGGTCACCTTCGAGTCCAAGCTTCCCGGCGTATTCTTCGGCGGCGATGCCGCCTTCGGTCCGAAGAACATCATATGGGCGGTAGAGCATGGCCACCAGGCAGCGATCTCCATCGACAAGTACTGCCGGGGAGGCTGCCTGACGGAGCGCCTGCCACGGGGCGTGAACCTGCAAAGCGCCAAGATGGGCATCCACGAGTGGAGCTACAGCAACGACTTCGATCCGGCCGCGCGACGGATCATGCCTCACGTGGACCTGAAGCGGCGCTTCAAGAAGCTCGATATCGAGGTCGAACTCGGTTTCACCGCCGAGCAGGTCATCACCGAGGTGGAACGCTGCCTTAACTGCGACATTCAGACCGTGTTCACCGACAACCTGTGCATCGAGTGCGACGCCTGCATCGACATCTGCCCCGTCGACTGCCTGACCATCGCGCCCAACGCCGACGAGGACACCCTCAAGCAGAATCTCAAGGCGCCCGTGCTGGAACCGAGCCAGCCGTTCTTCGTATCGGGGCCGCTGAAACATACGGCGCGTGTCATGGTCAAAGACGAGAACCTGTGTGTGCATTGCGGACTGTGCGCGGAGCGATGTCCGACGGCGGCGTGGGACATGCAGAAGTCGACCCTGAACATCCCATACGCGCTCGATGAAGCGGCGGAGGAGATGGCGCGATGTCAGCGAAAAGCCGGATGAAGGCCAGCAGGATCAACGATTTCGTCATTCGCCTGGCGAATGTGAATGGCACCGGGTCGGCCAGTGCCAACGGCCTGCTGATGAAGACCATTTTCCGGATGGGCGTTCCGGTGATGGGCAAGAACTTCTTCCCCAGCAATATCCAGGGCCTCCCGACCTGGTACGAGATCCGGGTCACGAAGGACAAGCACCTGGCGCGTTCCGGCGAGATCGACATCATGGTGGCCATGAATGTCGAGACCTACCAGCAGGACCTGAAGTCGCTGAGCCCCGGCGGCGTCTTTCTCTACGACTCCACCTGGCCCCGGCACAGCGTCGTCAACCGCCAGGACGTGACCATTCTCGGCGTGCCCCTGGCAAAAATGTGCAACGAGCACTTCAGTAACGCCCGCGCCCGTATCCTCATGAAGAACATGGCCTACGTGGGGGCGCTCGCGTCACTGCTCGAACTGGACCGCGAGGTGATCGAGGACGCCGTGCACCGGACGTTCGCTACCAAGCAGGCGTTGCTTCAGGCGAACATGGATGCCATCGCGCTGGGCGCCAACTACGCCAGCGAACATTTCGACTGTCCGTTGCCCACGCGGGTCGAGCCCATGAACGAGACCGCCGGCAAGATCATGATCGACGGCAACACGGCGTCGGCGCTGGGTTGCCTCTTCGCCGGAGCGACCGTGGGTGCGTGGTATCCCATCACGCCGTCCACCTCGCTGATGGACGCGTTCAAGGCGTTCTGCGAGCGATACCGGGTTGATCGCGAAACGGGCACGCGCAACTACTGCATCGTCCAGGCGGAGGATGAACTGGCAGCCATCGGTATCGTGCTCGGCGCCACCTGGAACGGGGCGCGGGCCTTCACGCCGACCAGCGGACCCGGGCTGTCGCTCATGAGCGAGTTCATCGGTTATGCTTATTTTGCCGAACTCCCGGCCGTGCTTTTCGACGTGCAGCGCGTCGGCCCGTCCACCGGTATGCCGACGCGCACCCAGCAGGCCGACATTCTTTCGGCCGCCTACGCATCCCACGGCGACACCCGCCATGTGCTGCTGTTCCCGGCTAATCCGAACGAGTGCTTCGAGCTGTCTGTTGCGGCGTTTGATCTGGCGGATCGGTTGCAGACCCCGGTGATCGTGATGCTGGACCTGGACATCGGCATGAACGACTGGATGTGCGATGACCTTGAATGGGATGACCGCTACCGGCCGGACCGCGGCAAGGTGCTCAGCGCCTCCGAACTGGAGTCCGCCGAGTCGTTCTACCGCTACATGGACGTGGACGGGGACGGCATACCGTACCGGACCTATCCCGGCGTCGGGCGCAAGGGCGCGTACTTCGTGCGCGGCTCCGGACACAACAAGTACGGCGGCTACACCGAAGACGCCGACGAGTACCAGGAAGTCGTCGACCGGCTGGTTCGCAAGTGGGAGACTGCGGCCACTCTGGTCCCCGAACCGGTTATGCAGCGGCGCAAGACCGCCGAATGGGGCATCGTATCCGTCGGAAGCTGCGACTATGCAGTGGCCGAAGCCGTCGAAGTCCTGGCGCGCGAGGGCATCCACCTGAGCTACATGCGTATCAAGGCGTTTCCGTTCAGCGAGGTCGTGACCGAATTTCTCAACCAGCACAAGCGGATTTTCGTGGTGGAGCAGAATCGGGATGCCCAACTGAAGAGCCTGCTCACGCTCGAGACCGATTATCCGAAGGAGCGCATGGAGTCGATCCTCAGCTACAGCGGGCTGCCCATCGACCGGCGCTGCGTGGTGGAGGCGATCGAAGCCTCCGTTGCCAGGGGAGAAGCGGCATGACATTCATCGCCAAACCGAAGATCGTCCACAAGGGGCTGTCCCGCAACGCGCTGGGACTGACCATCCGTGACTATGAAGGCGGCATGTCCACGCTGTGCGCCGGCTGCGGCCACGACTCCGTGACCTCCGCCATCGTCCAGGCCTTCTTCGAACTGGACATTCCACCCTACCAGGTGGCCAAGCTGAGCGGCATCGGCTGCTCGTCAAAGACGCCGGCGTATTTTCTCGACGCTTCCCATGGCTTCAACGCCGTCCACGGGCGGATGCCGTCCATCGCCACCGGCGCCAGCGCCGCCAACCGCAGGCTCTACCTGATCGGCGTCTCCGGCGACGGCGACTCCCTTTCCATCGGGCTGGGCCAGTTCTCCCATGCCCTGCGCCGCAATCTCGACATGCTCTACATCATCGAGAACAACGGCGTCTACGGCCTGACCAAGGGGCAGTTTTCCGCCTCCGCGGACGTCGGCACCAAGGCCAAGAAGGGCGAGGTCAACGAGCAGCAGCCCATCGACCCGGTGCAGATGGCCATGGCGCAAGGGGGCACCTTCGTCGCGCGCGGTTTCTCGGGAGACAAGGATCAACTGGTGCCGCTGATCAAGGCCGGCATCAAGCACAAGGGCTTCGGGCTGATCGACGTGCTGTCGCCCTGCGTCACCTTCAACGATCACGAAGACTCCACCAAGAGTTACGCCTACACGCGCCGCTTCTTCCATCCCGCCGTGCACGCGGATTTCGTCCCCCCGGCCGAGGAGATCAAGGCCGCCTACGACGACGGCGAAGTGATGCCGGTGGAGATGCACGACGGCAGCAAGATCCTGCTGCGCAAGGTCAGCGACCAGTACAGCGTCCACAATCGCGGCCATGCACTGGACTTCATCCGGGCTCACCACCGACGGGGCGAGATCATCACAGGGCTGCTCTATATCGATGAGGCCGAACCGGACATGCACGGCATCAGCCGCACGCCGGACGAGCCTCTCGCACAGGTTCCCTTCGGGGATCTTTGCCCGGGCAGCCAGGCCATGGAGGGGCTGCAGGAGCGGTTTCGATAGGATCCGTTAACGCGATCCGACCATGTGTGCGCCGGGTTCCCGGTGTGAGCGATACATGCCGAGCATCGCCATGATGGGCAGCGGCGCCGTTGGCGGTTACTTCGGCGGACGCATGGCGGCGGCGGGTTGCGACGTGACCTTCATCGCTCGGGGGGCGCATCTGGCGGCGATCCGTGAGCATGGGTTACGCATCGAGAGCCCTGCTCTGGGCGACGCGTGGATACATCCCGCCATAGCCACCGACAACCCTGATGATGTTGGCGTCATGGACTACGTCATCGTCTGCGTCAAGCTGTGGGATACTGCCGCGGCCGCTGAGGCCATGCGGCCCATGGTCGGACCCGAAACGACGATCCTGTCGTTGCAAAACGGGGTGGAGACAGACGATCTGGATCGGGTCTTCGGCTCGCGATGCATGCTGGGTGCGTCAGCCTACATCGGCAGCGCCATGGAGACGCCGGGCGTTATCCGCCACGTCGGAACCATGCAGCGGGTGGGGATGGGTGAACGCGGCGGCGGTTCCTCGGACCGGGTAGAGCGCCTACTGGCGGCGCTCAGGCGGGGTAGGGTCGATGCTGACGCCAGCGACGATATTCTACGAACGATCTGGGAAAAATTCGTCTTCCTCGTGGGACTGAGTGCCTCGACGGCGCTTTTCCGGG
>VYEH01000459.1:26111-34723 GCA_009843005.1 Pseudomonadota bacterium
GACCCGGAAGCGCGCAAGGTAATGCTGGACGCGATGCTTGAGACCGCTGCCGTGGCGCGCGCCTTCGGAATCGTCCTTGAACCGGGGTTCGCTGGCGGCTGCCTCGAATTCGCCGATGGCCTGCCGGCGGAGATGTCCTCGTCCATGCGCACCGACCTGGAGCAGGGCAAACGGCTGGAACTGGAGTGGCTCAGCGGCGCGGTGGTCCGGTTCGGCCGCAAGGTGGGCATTCGAACGCCGGCCAACGAAAATGTTTGCAAGGCGCTGCTTCCCTACGCCTCAGGCTGTTCCGGTGGACTGCTCCTGGCGCGATAACCGATGTCAGGTGGCCGGAAGCTTCTCATGCTACTGGCGGTTGTTCGGACGGTGGATCGGACGGGAGCGTGAGCGCGTATTCGAGAGGGGTTTCAATTCTTGTGACACGCTCGCGCAGGTCGGCCACATCGTCGCGCAACTCGCCCACCTCGGTGCGTAACACGGCCACATCGTCGCGCAACTCGCGCACTTCGGTGCGCAAGCCCGCAACTTCGGAGCGTAACCCCGTAACTTCGGAGCGCAACTCGCCCACGTCGGTGCGCAAGCCCTCCACATCTTCGCGTAAGACCCCCATATCATCGCGCAATACGGCGATGTTGCTTCCAAATCCGTTCATCTGTTGCAAAATCAGGCCCGCCAGCGCCAGACCGACGCCGACAAAGGCCAAGATGATTCTTGTGTCCCCACTCATGCGAGAAAGGCTAATCTGCGGCGGATTACCGCGTCAATGGCTTGTTTCTGGGCAAAACACGCAATAATTCGAGTCCGGGGGCGCCGTCATTCAGCGTGCCTCGATGGACTGGGGCCGGGAGTGGGCGGGTATATGATGCGATGCCCGTCATCGACGAAATACGCCGTCAAGGCCATCAACCACCTCGGTGACGAAGTTTTTTGAGGTGGAGAGGGTCGCTTTAACTTGTGCGAAGATCGGTACATGGACACTGGAGAGACAGGTGAGAAGTAAGGGATCAATTCTCGGCATGATGGCCTGTATGTCCTCGATACTAATTACCACGCATGGCAACGCACAGATGCCGATCCTATCGGAGGATGGCCAGACTGCGATCGACGACTTCCTGGATCGGGTCGTCCACGACACGTACATCCCGGGAGTCGTGGCTCTGGTCACCAACCGGGACGGCGTCATCTACGCCGGCGCCTTCGGCAGCCGGAATGTGGCGCAAGGCGTTCCGATGACGGTGGATTCGATCTTCCGTATCGCCTCCATGACAAAGCCGATCACGTCGGCGGCCGTCATGATGCTGGTGGAGGAGGGCGATGTGGGTCTGGATGACCCGGCGTCGAACTACCTGCCGGGACGCCTTCCGGTGGAAGTCTTCGAGACATTCGACCCCACCGACAACAGCTTCACATCCCGCCCCGCCAATGGCCAGATGACCGTACGCCACTTGCTCGCACATACCTCCGGGCTTGGGTACAACCTTTTCAACGAGATTCTTTTTCCACTCCTCCGGTCCCAGCGTCCGCCGGCCACCCAGCTCAACCACCCGTTACTGCACGACCCGGGCGCCAGGTGGACCTACGGCGAGAGTACGCGTGTGCTCGGTTACCTGGTGGAGAGCGTCTCGGGGCAGGGCGTCGACGCATTCCTTGCGGAACATGTTTTTACACCGCTCGGAATGAACGAAACGGGCTTTTCGGTGGTAAGCGAAAACAACGACCGTCTGGTTACGTTCCATACGCTTGTCGAAAACGGGCTGGTCGAGCAGCCCAATCCCGAGGGAACCGTCAGCGTGCTGGTGCGCGGCGACGGTGGATTGTTCTCCACGGCCCGGGACTACGCCCGGTTCATGCGTCTGATCCTGAACGGGGGCCTTGGGGACGACGGCGTTCGGCTCCTGGCAGCGGACACCGTCGACCTGATGGCGCAGAACCATATCGGCGATCTGCGCGTCGAACTCATGCCGGCGCCCAATCCGGCGATGTCCCGCCCGTTCCCGCTGGGCGCGGGCGCCGACACGTTCGGCCTGGGATTCCAGATCACCGCCGAACACGACTCGGCCACCATGCGATCGCCCGGCAGCCTGAGTTGGGCCGGCATCAACAATACACAGTTCTGGATCGATCCCGATGCGGGAATCGGCGCCGTGCTGCTGATGCAGTACCGGCCCTTCTATGACGACACGGCGATCGAGACGCTGCAGGGCTTCGAGGCGCTCGTCTACGAGCACCTGCAGTGACGACTACCTACGCGGGTTTCGTCAGAACGGAACCCACGAACTGTCCGGCGACAGGTGCAGGTAGCCGACATTCACGCCCTGCCGCCAGCCCACGCCGAACCTCACCGGCGCCAGCACGATATCGTCTGTGCGGTTGTAGGTGACGCCGAGGCCGCCCATCAGGACCATGCTGCCCTCGACGCCGACGAACCGCTGGTAGAGGTCCTCGATCCGTTCCAGGTTGTAGACCAGCACGAACGTGCGGGTGGCGGTGCCACCCATATCGAACCCCAGAGACGGTCCGCGCCAGTAGATCCGGCTCGTGGTGCCATCGGCGAGATACAGGGTGCCGTGCCCGTAGCGCAACCCGAGACCCACCGCCGCGCCGCCCTCCTCGCCGACGATATAGGCCGTCGGCTCGCCGCTGTTTTGCCTGAACACGTAATTGAGCGCGTCCGCCACGCCCTGCGCGCCCTCGCCGAAGTACCTCTCGGCATCCCGGAGCACGCTTTCGTGCCGCATCGGCTGCAGCGGCGCGGGCGTGATGGGCACGGGATCCGGACGGACGAGGTCGTCGGGCATGTTTTCGCGGTTGGCGCACGCGGCCAACGTCAGAGCGATACAGGAAACGATCGCCCAAGGCTGAACTTTCATAACAACTCCCACTCGTTAATGAAGTCCAAGTACACAGTTTGAAGCCGAAATCGGCAATGTCAACTCCAATTCGGGAATCCGGGCCCGGAAACTGGAGTAATTCCGGCTAATATCCCCTCAGACCGTGATCAAGGACACCGATTACTGGGTGCCGGTGCTCAGGACGCGGCACTGGAAGCAGTCCAGCGAGGCTGGCCTGGTGCTGACGGCGCTGAAGATCGAGCACGAAGTCGAGCGCATCGAGGGGCGCTGGGTCATCGTCGTGCCCAACGAAGTGGCCGCCCGGGCGCGTGCCGAACTCGGCGAATACGCCGAGGAGATCCGCCAACCGCCCGTGGGCATCCTGCCGATGCCGGAGTTGGGCACCGGCTGGCGTGGCGTCGGCGCCTACGTCGCCGTGCTGCTGACGGTGGCCCTGCTCGCGCGCCAGCATGCCTACGGATACGACTGGTTGGGGGTGGGGCGGATCGATTCGGTGCGGATCCTGGCCGGCGAATGGTGGCGCACCGTCACCGCGCTTACCCTCCACGTGGATTTCAGCCACCTCGCGGGCAATATTGTCTTCGGCGCCTTCTTCGGGTTGTATGCGGGCCGGTATCTCGGTTCGGGCATCGGCTGGGCCGCAATCCTCGGCGGAGGCGCGCTGGGCAACGCGCTCAACGTGCTGATCCAGCCCGGGAGGCATCTGGCCATCGGGGCCTCGACCGCCGTGTTCGCTGCGCTGGGATTGCTGGCGGCCTACACCTGGCGGCGAGGATTCCTCAAGAATACGCCGTGGCGCATGCGGATCGCGCCGATCGTGGCCGGGATCGGGCTGCTGGCATTTACCGGCACGGGTTCCGGGGTGGAGGGCGACAACGTCGATATCCTGGCGCACCTGACGGGTTTCATCGCCGGTTTCGGCATCGGCGCAGCGCTGGCGGCAGTGGAGATACCCCGCGAACCGGATACCCAGAGGCTCTGGGGCGGGATTTCCGTCGTCGTGCTGGCGCTCGCATGGATCACGGCGCTCGGTTTGGCGTAACACGATTCCCGGACCGGCTCGGGTCCGGAAGACGTCAATATTGTCCCGAAGTGCTTAAGGTACCGGGCAGGTACGAAACGGGGCCTATCCCATCGCCTCGGCGACGAGTTCGAGAAAGTCGGCCTCGCCAGTGACGCGTTCGGTGGCGCGCGCATCCACCGTGTACCCGTGGCGGTCCGCAAGGGCCTCGTACTTGGGGCGTCGGTGCGCCACGTGGCGCGGGAAGATCCAGCGGACGAATTCGTCCGGAACGATTTCCGCCGGCGACCTCAGCCCGGTTTCTGCCAGGAACAGCTGTAACTGCTCGTCGAGGAACGCCTCCTGGTAGTACATGGGCTTCGGGTTTTCGATCGAACGCCGGATCATCGTTTCTTCCATCGCCGTGTCGGCGCTCAGGTAGACGATTACGGTGTTGCCCGCCAGCACGTCCAGCATCCGCCGGTCGTCCAGTTCGCAGATGCTGCCGCCGGCGTCGTTGATGAAGTGCTCGTATCCGTAGATCTCGCGGGCTTTGCGGATGAACGGTTCCACGTCGCACATGGCGCCGATCTCGGCTTCCTCGTGAAGCCGCTGGCGCGCTTTGAATTCCTCAACGCCGAGTCCTCCCAGGTCCTCGCGGCCGATCTTGCCGAGGAAGCTGGCCACGGGCGCCAGGTTGTGCACCGTGACGTTGCTGGCGATGTAGATGGAGTCGCTGCGCAGGAGATCCCGCAGGAAGTCTACCTGCATGGCCTGTCGCTTGATGTTGTCGAGGATGGGTTCGGAGAGGTACTTGGTGCCGATGCGGTAGTCGCCGGAATAGTGAAACCACTCGGACTTGGGCAGTTTGTTGGCGAGCGTGGTCTTGCCGACCCCCGACATGCCGAGCAGCGTGATAGCCTTGCGCGGCCACGCCAGAAACTCCTCGCCCGTCATTCTCATGCCGATGTCCAAACCGCCGGGGTGGGGCGATTATACGGTGTGAGCCTTGCTGCCGTGGCGCATCCACATCCCCTGTCGGCGTCCTTGCCAGGATGGGAAGCGCGGCTGTTGGCGAAGAATGCTGACGCCGTTTCCCGTATGCTTGCCCCATGGATTTGGACGGCTTCCATCCGGCGGTCGCGAGTTGGTTCCGGGGTCAGTTTCCCGCCGCGACCGAAGTGCAGCACCGCGCGTGGCGAGCGATCGGCGCCGGTTCCCACACACTGATCAGCGCACCCACGGGTTCGGGCAAGACCCTGGCTGCCTTTCTCGGCGTCATCGACACCCTGGTCAAACGGGGGCTCGAGGGCGGCCTGGCCGACGAGACGCGCATTCTCTACGTATCGCCGCTCAAGGCGCTGTCCAACGACATCAACAAGAACCTGCAGGCGCCGCTGGCCGGAATTCGCGACAAGCTGCTGGAGTCCGGCTTGCCAGATGTCCGCATCCGCGCCCTGGTGCGCACCGGGGATACGACCCAGAGCGAGCGGGCGAAAATGCGCCGGCAATCGCCCCACATCCTGGTGACCACGCCGGAGTCGCTGTACATTCTGCTGACCTCCGAGTCAGGTCGCCGCATGCTCGCGACGGTGGAGACCGTCATCGTGGACGAGATCCACGCGTTGGCGGGCAACAAGCGCGGCGCCCACCTGGCCGTGTCCCTGGAACGGCTCGCCGCGCTCTGCGAGCGGCCGCCGACGCGGGTGGGCGTGTCGGCAACGACCCGGCCCATGGAAGCCATGGTGGAGTTTCTCGTCGGGATCGACCGTTCGCCCTGCCAGGTCATCGACCAGGGCCACGTCCGCCACTGGGACCTCAGGCTGGAACTGCCTTCGTCGCCGCTGGAGGCGATCATGTCCAACGAGGTCTGGGTCGAGATCTACGACCGTCTGGCTGCGCTTGCGGCCGACCACCGGACCACGATCGTCTTCGTCAATACCCGCCGGCTCGCGGAACGCGTCGCCCGCCACCTGGCGGACCGGTGCGGCGAGGACCAGGTCACCTCCCATCACGGCAGCCTGTCCAGGGAACACCGGCTGAAGGCCGAGGAGCGGCTCAAGGCCGGCAAGCTAAAGGTGCTGGTGGCCACGGCGTCGCTGGAGTTGGGTATCGACATCGGCGAGGTGGACCTGGTGTGCCAACTCGGTTCTCCCCGTGGCATCGCGCGGCTGCTGCAGCGGGTGGGACGCTCCGGTCACGGGGTGAATCGTGTGCCCAAGGGGCGGCTGGTGCCCCTCTCCCGCGACGAACTGGTGGAGTGCGCGGCATTGCTCGACGCAGTCGCCAGGGGGGAACTGGACGCCGTCGCGCTGTGCCGCAAGCCCCTGGATGTGCTCAGCCAGCAGATCGTCGCCGAGGTCAGCATGCGGGAGTGGGAAGTCGATGCACTGTTCGACCTCATCATCCGCAGCGCACCGTTCCGCGAACTCTCCCGCAACGTCTACCTGGACGTTCTCAAGATGCTCGCCAACGGCTTCACCACCCAGCGCGGCCGCCGCGGCGCCTACCTGCACCACGACCGGGTCAACGGCCGGTTGCGGCCCCGGCGGGCGGCCCGGCTGACTGCGGTGACCAACGGCGGCACGATTCCCGATCAGTTCGACTACGACGTCACGTTGGTGCCCGGCGAACTCTTCGTGGGCACGCTGAACGAAGACTTCGCCTTCGAGAGCATGCCGGGCGATATCTTCCAGCTCGGCAATACCTCGTACCGAATCCTCAAGGTGCATTCCGGCAAGGTGTTCGTCGAAGATGCCCGTGGGCTTCCGCCGACCATTCCGTTCTGGTTCGGTGAGGCCCCGGGGCGAAGCGACGAATTGTCCGCGGCCGTTTCGCGCCTCCGCAGGGAGGTAGACGAAGCGCTGGCGGACGAGGTGCCGGCGGACGAGGTGCCGGCGGACGAGGCGCCGGGGAGTCAGGCGCCAGGCAGCCAGGAGGGAGGCAGCCAGACGCCGGGGAGCGATTCGACCGCCATTGCACGCGTGGCCAAACGGCTTGTGGGGGACCATTCGCTGCCGCCGGTCGCCGCGGAACAATTGTGCGAGTACCTGGCCTCCGCCCGCGCCGCCCTGGGTGGACTTCCAACGGCCGAGCGAATCGTCATCGAGCGTTTCTTCGACGAGGCCGGGGACACCCACATCGTCGTGCATTCGCCCTATGGCTCTCGGCTCAACCGCGCCTGGGGCCTGGCGCTGCGGAAACGCTTCTGCCGGAGATTCAATTTCGAACTCCAGGCGGCGGCGCTGGAGGACACCATCGTCATCTCGCTGGGCGTCGTGCACAGTTTTCCGCTGGAGGAGGTGGTTCGCTACCTCGCGCAGGCCACCGTCGCGGACGTTCTCACCCAGGCCGTGCTCGACGCGCCCATCTTCCCGGGCCGCTGGCGCTGGAACGCCAGCGTCGCGCTGGCGGTGCGGCGCTTCCGCAACGGCAAGCGGGCGCCGGCCCACTTCCAGCGAACGGATGCGGAGGACTTGCTGGCCACGGTGTTTCCCGACCAGCTCGCGTGCGCGGAAAACCTGGCCGGCGAGCGCGAGATTCCGGACCATCCGCTGGTGGCGCAGACCCTTCAGGACTGCCTGCGCGGCGTCATGGACATCGACGGGCTGGCGGAGTTGCTGGGCCGTATCGAAGCCGGCGAAGTGGAGGTGGCGTGCCGCGAACTGACCAGCCCGTCCCCCCTTGCCCAGGAGGTCCTGAGCGCCAAGCCCTATGCCTTCCTCGACGATGCGCCCGCAGAAGAGCGGCGCACCCTGGCGATCCAGTCGCGCCGCCACCTGACGGTGGAGCAGGCCGCGGATCTGGGCCGGCTCGACCCCGAGGCGATCCAGCGGGTGCGTTCCGAAGCCTGGCCCGATTTCCGGGACGAGGATGAACTGCACGATGCCCTGGTGGTGCTGGGATTCATGGCTCCGCCGGAGCCTGGCGAGACTGCGGACGTGATGCTCGAACGGCTGGTGGCGGATGGCCGGGCAAGCAGGTTCCGGATGTCCGGGGATGGGTGGGTCTGGATCAGCGCCGAACGCCTCGCGGAACTTGAAATGGCGGTTGAGGACGGCCGTACCGATCCGCGCATCGAGGCGCTCGAGTGCGATGTCGAGACACCCGAGGCCGCGTTGCGCGAGCTCATCCGCAGCCGGATGGAGGGCCTGGGGCCGGTGACCGCCGCGGAGCTGGGCCGACCGCTGGGGCTCAATGACCGCGATGTGGCAAGCGCGTTAATGGCGCTGGAGGCGGAAGGGTTCGCCATGCGCGGCCGCTTCAGCGAGCCTGCTGCCCAATCCCCACCGGTCGGCCAATCCCAGTCGCCCGCAGACATCGAATCTCCCTCCCGATCCACATCGACCACACGGTCCGCATCGCCCGCCGAGCCCGCGGAAGAGTGGTGCGACCGGCGGTTGCTAGCCCGCATTCACCGCTACACGCTCAAGCGCCTGCGCAGCGAAATCGAACCGGTCTCGATCGCTGTTTACCAGCGCTTCCTGTTCCGATGGCAGGGCCTGGGCCGGGAGCGAAGGCAGGGCGGGGAAGCCCTGGCGGCAGTCATCGGCGAGCTGCAGGGACTGGCACTCCAGGCGGCGGCCTGGGAGCGCGAAATTCTCCCTGCACGGCTCACGGACTACAGCCCCGTGGAGATGGATGAATTGGCGGTTTCCGGCCGTATCACCTGGTACCGGCCGATGACGCGGCAGCAGTGGATTCAGGCCGCCGAAAACGGTCCGCAACGGGGCCGGGGGACGGTTGCGAACTCGCCCATC
>VYEH01000442.1 GCA_009843005.1 Pseudomonadota bacterium
AGTTGAATGGTTCCGGTGAATTGCGCTTGTGACTTATTAAGGTGGTTTGGAGTGGCCGTGTTGTCCGCCGGGGCCAGCACGACATGGATGGACTCGGGCGCCGACGTGCCTTTCACTACCTTTACGGCCTCCCTCAGGTTCGTGTCGAGTTCCTCAAACAGCTTGTCGTCCACTGAATCTCTCCTAACCGATTGGGACCAACGTGTGCATGTGCTGTGGCCCAATGCCTTTATTGTAGTTCATTGAACCCTATTACGGTAAATCCATTTGTCGTCTGGTGCGCACGAGCGCCGATGATCGGTTGGCGCAAAACCGCTACCAGCAGGCACCGTCGGGGTCCGGGAAGGCGAGGCGCTGACCGGCGGCGTCGACAGAAAACCTGGCGCATGCTTGGTCCTGGCTCATGTCCAAACCATTCGATCCACCGTCCGGCGTTGGAACAGCGACAGCCTGAAATGTGATGGCATCGGCCAGGGGCACGCTTAGCGTATAGATGCCGTTTTCGCTGACACCGGTATTGAATCCCAGCGCTGCCAGATCGTCCGTGTAAGTGTTGTGTTGCAGGTAATGGCGCTCCTGGTTCGCCGCGAGTCGCAGCAATGCGGTCTTGGCTTCGGTGCGATGGGCGCGGATGATGTATTGGCGATAGGTCGGCACGGCGACCGCGCCAAGGATGCCTACGATCAGCAGGACGACCATCAGTTCGATCAGTGTGAACCCCGCGAACCGGTTGATGCGTTTGGTAATCACGGTCCGGTTGCCTGTCTCCAGTAGGTACGTACCGGAGCGTTGTCGAATCCGGACGGCAGGCAGGTCAATCCCACGCAGGCCAGCGGCGGCGGCGCACACTCGACGCCGACGCAGTCCGGGTCGTCGGCCGGAGGAAACAGGAAAACCGCCTCGCCGGGAATCGAACCGGGCACTTCGATAGAACGATCGGCTTCGGTGAGTTGAGAGTCGTCACCCAGCCGGTCGAAGTTGCGTACGGGATCGCCGTTGAAGAGGTTCACGACGTAGAGCCGATTGGCGCCCGGGGCCGGCAGGCAGTTTTCGATACTGCTTTGCGTGTCGGCCGCGGGCGTGAAGGTCGTGAAGAAGATGCGGTTGTTGAACGTGCGGCTCTCCGCCAGGACTTTCTCGCCTCGCCAGCCACCCTCGTTGAGATCGAGCCGCCAACCCGGGCTCCCAAACGGGATCGACGGTTGCTGGTCGTCGGTGATGTCAACCAGGTCGTCGCCGATAATCGGGGACATGGTAGCGTATTCGCCCTGGGTCAGCGACTGGAAGACTGCATGGTCCCGCAAGGCGAAAAAACGATCGCGGGTAGCCACGCTGTTAGGGTGCGCGCGATGCCCGGAGCCGATGCCGATGTGAATGAACCGTTGTGCGCCGCGTTCCGCCAGGGCGATGTCCGGGGCATAGTAGAAGCGGCGCGTCTCAGCCGGGGCGGGCGCGTCGGCCGGTGCGCCGCCGAGTCGGGCAATCACCCCGCCGCTGACCAGGGTGGCGGCCGGGCGTCCGTTGAATACGTCGAATCGCCAGACCTGACCGCCCATGTCGGCGGCATAGAACCGGTCCGCGAATCCGTCGATGTCCAGGTCGATGACCCGCACGTCTGCGGGAATGGAATAGCGCATGTCCTCGGCTTCAAAATCCGAGCCGGTTCGACTTGCATGCCAGAGGAGGCGTCCGTCGAGAGCGTCGACTACGTAGAGGGCATTGCCTTGCCGGTCGACGCCGCCTTCGGGCCTGTCCTGGCCCGGGTCATAACCGCCTCCGAAGACCAGCACCAGTGACTGCGCGTTCTGCCCGGATCCTTGGATCCGAATGCGCGTCGGTACCGGCGTGGACCAGCTCTGTCCTAAGCCGGGTAACAGGGACGTATCGAGACGCCACAGCACCCGTGGCGAGTCAGGCCGGCTGACATCCAGCGCGTAGTACGAGGAACCGCCTCGCCGCATGCCGAAGAACAGGTACGCTCTGTCGCCTTCGTCCGGCTCAATGACGCCATCGCCATCGGCTTGAACATGGGCGCGGATGGTTCCGTCGATTCCGTAGTGCTTGTCCGGGCTGGCGGCATTGGCCTGGAGTAGCAACTGGTCGCCCAGGAACTCCGGGGGAATGAATGCCCAGCGCTCTGCACCCGTTCGCGCGTCGATGGCGTGCAGGAACCCGTCGTTGGTGCCTGCAAAGATGACCTGGTCGGCGGGGTCGGGGTTTCTGACGGTTCCGCCGTAGGCGATCGACACCGGTCTGCCGTGGAGGGGATCGCCCATGCGCGAAGGCGGTTCTCCGGGTCGCAAGGTGCGCGCACCAGGCGATCCACGAATGAAATCGATAAGTTCGTCCCGGGCGGGATCGCCGGGATCCCCGATGCCGAGCAACGCTTCGTCGATCAGCCCATTGGTCCGCTGCACGGCGTTGTCGGCATGGGTCAGTTGCGCCTGTCCCAGGTACGTATAGACGCGGCGCGACTCCGGGTCGGGAATTCGTTCTGCCGCGCCGCCCAGAGCTACATCCTCACCGTCGGCCGTGGTTGACCAGAAGCTTCGCGAATGGGGCAGGAACCACCCGCTGAGCGAGTCGATGGCCGGGAGACCCCTGGCGTCCAGGATCGCGCCGTCGGAACCGCGCAACCGGTATTTCTTGATATTGCCCGGCCAGTGAACGTTACCGGCGGCGCGAAACACCGCCAGATACAACTCGTCGCCGTTGCGCAGCCGGTTGAAGCTGTCCACCGGCACGGTCGCCGCGGTGAAGCTGGTCTGCGTTTCCCGAATCGAGGCGACCACGTTGGTCAACGCCGCTTGTAGCGAGGCTCCATCGTCGGTGGTGAAATATGCGCCGCCACCCCTTGCCGCCGTGGTCGAAAGCAGCGGGTCGTCGGCGGTGAAGCCGACCACGTGGGTAGCCACGCCTTGTTGGCCGGGACTTCCCGGATCGAGATCCGCTGCGAACAGGTAGGCTGCCATGTCGTCCAGGCAGGCGCCGTCTCCGGTCCCGTCGCAACCCGGGCCCACCGCGTCGGAAAAGCGCGGCAGGGCCGTGATCCTGTTGTCGGCGTTCGCATCCTCCGAAGGGGCGCTGCCGGTCAGTAGCACGATGAAGTTTTTCTGGCACCCGAGTCGAATTGGTGATGCGTAGCGGGCGCCATCGCTGTCCGGATTCCGGGACCGGGCCACTGAGACTTGCGATCCAGGTCCGTCCCCGTAGTGGACGGTGCGACCCGCGAAGTACTGACCGGCTTCATAGAGGGTTTCGGCAAGCGGAGTCCAGCCTTCCGCCGTCAGTCCGCGGACGCTGTCGATCAATGTCGCCCGGGCCGTGTCGATGTCTTCGATCGCGTGCAGGACCGATCCGCCCTGGTCGAGATTGGTCGCCATCAGGCCGACGTTGACTCCGTCGATGCGGGTCAGAAGGGTCGCGGCGATGTCCTGTAACACGAGATGGCGCGTTCCCGGAACCGCCGGCGGACTGTGAAACCAATTGAGCCAGTTGCCGTCGTAGACGGTGTACAGGCGATCCGCCGGTCTCTGGCCCCAGGAGATTTCCTCACGTGGGTCCGTGCTCCAGGGGCGGTCGGCGTCGCCATTGCGGGCGAAGACGGCGAGAGGGTCCGTGCCGTCGCCGTGACGTCCAGCATCGTCTTCGCATTCCACCGGCCGGCCTTTCTCCAGCTCGTCCAGACGCTCCCAGCGATCGCTCCCGGCCGGAGCGAATTGGGCGAAGCGGTCGGTATGGCTGCCGGCGCCCTGGCTGAACGCGTCCAGGCTCGTCCGGCAAGCCAACACCGTGCGCTCGAACCAGCGATCGGTGGAGCATTGCGGCGGCGCTCCAATGCCCGTGCGCCAGTAGATCCGCGCGGGATCGCATTGGCCTGTGTATTGAGCGGCCAGTTCGTAGCTTCCGCGGGTCTGGATCTCCTGCGCCAGGCCGGCGGAGGTGTCCAGGATCAACAATACGTTTGGCCTCGCTTCCGCAAAGCGGCGGGTATCCGAGACGAACAGTTCCGTGTCGTCGCCGGAGGCCGGTGTCATGGCAAATAGCATCCAGAGCGCAGCGGACCCCGGCCAGTTGCGCGCCAGTTTCGGTCGCTGGCAGGGTTTCGGTGCAGGCATGTTGGTGGCTCTAATGGTGGTGGCGTGGTTCAACCGGTGGACGATGGTGGGCTCCCAGGGGGCGGCGGTCGGATTGGCGTTAATCATGGTGGCGCGGTTCCAGGATCGGCGGGATCGGCCGGTCCCAGGACATAGAATTCCTGGCGCTGGGTCGAGACGGCATTTCGAGGCCCCGTACCCACGGCCGTGATCTCGAAATGAAACGCCTGCAGTTCGGCAGAGCCTTCGCCCAGGCTGAAAGCCGCGCCCGGTACGGGCGTTGACTCGGAAAAGACGACTACCGCCTCGGTGGCCGCACCACTGTCGTCGAGTCGGGTGAGGGGAAGGGCGCCCGGCGATTCCACACTGAACTCTCCCCGGGCGATGGCCAGTTCGATGCCGGTTGAGGCTGCCTGAAACGCTAGGTCGTAGGAGGTCACGTTGCCGGCCATGACGATTTGCAGCGTCGCCGTATTCATGGCGGATGCGGTCACCAACGTAACGGCCGTGAGCAATACCAGCGTGACGATCAGGGCGACGCCCGACTGCCGCCGGCCGATCACGACGACGACCTCGCATTGCGCAATTGAATCGTCCGGGTCACGACGATGCGCCGATACGCGTCATTCGGAGCCGTTTGATCCTGATCCGCGTAGTCGTACTCTCGGGTATCGGAAAACCCTTGTTCCGGGCGCTCCGCGCGCACGCGCAGCCAGATTCGTACCGCCAGAATCCGGGCCTCGGGCAGGAACGCCGGATCGCCGGGACCGAGCAGCGGATCCCCCGGGTTGACGTAGCGATTCACCGAGCCACGGCCCAACGCTCCGGCCCGGTCCGTGTCCACTCCGAACTGGACCTGGAAGTCTTCGACGCCCGGAACGACCTCCTGGTCGACGATTCTCGGACCCGATGAACTGCCCGCCAGTGTCTTCATGCGCAACGACGGGACGGGGTTGCCCGGAGTGTCCAGGGAGGAGCGCCGGCTGACGTAATAGCCTCGGCTCAACAGTTGAAAGGACCGGGACTGCAGCGGGGGTTCTGCTGGTGGTTCCGGCGGCGCTACGCCATCGAAAATGATTCCGTGTCCGAAGCGTGCGGTTCGCACATACAGGGTGCCTCGCCGCATCGCGTCCGGCGGTGTTGATAAATCTCTTCTCCGAATAATAAAAAAAATATCGGCATCGGGTTGTGCCTGCCCGGACGGCGAGCATCCGATCCAATCGAAGCCGTTGTTGGTTCCGGCAACCGGAGCATCGAAGTCGATCGCCCAGTTGCGTCCGCAGTCGTTGCGTACGGCAAGCCCCGGGGGCACCGGCTGCATGGGCGAGGCGCGATTCTCAATATCGCCCGGGCGCGTGGTCAATCCGAAATGCCCGGCCATGCGCACGTCGTCTTCCAGAAAGGCCAGGGCCAGCCTGGCGTTCTCCTGCAGCCTCGCGGTGGATTCGTTCACCCGGAACGCCGCCTGTCCCTGGGTGAACGCGGTCATCGCGCCCAGCAGGAGGAAGGAACCCAGGGCCATCGCGACCATCAGTTCGATCAGTGTCATCCCACGAACCTGTACCTCGGTTCGGCATTCCGGCGCCCGGCGCCGAGCCGGTGTCATGCGCAGGTGGGACAACGCGCGAATCATCGTTGCAGGGCCTGAATCGAGAGCCGGTATTGGAGTCGTCCCTGGCGTGGTTCCACCCAGGAAACTTCAAGTCGATACCCTGGGGGTACCGATCCCGAATCGACCTGGATGCGCCAATCGCCGTCGGGCAGACCGGTGCGGATTGCCCGGTCCCAGAGAAACAGGTCGTGAGCCGCCATCTGTTCGGGCGTACAGTCGAAACCTTCTCCCGCGGCGGCGGCACACCGGTTGTCGCTGCCGGGCCCAGAGTAGGCGTCAAGGCCGAGCGGGTTGCTTCGGATTCGCTCGGCCATGTCCGCAGCTAGGTTGGCGGCGTGAGCGCGGTAATTCGCAGTCTGGCCGGCACTCATGCCCTGGACTTGCAGCGCGGCGACGCCGAGCAGACCGACTGACAGCACCACCAGCGCTACCAGCGTTTCTACGAGACTCAGGCCACTTTGCACGGCCGCCCTCACACTTCGCAGGTCAGGGGCCGCAGGCCGGGGCGGTTTCGGGTGACCCGCGGCCGGCCGGTGAAGCTGACGATTACCGCCCGCGCCTGAACTGCGCCGCGACGGTCGCAGAACGTGACCGTGCCGTTGGTGCTGCGTCGGCCGAAGGGCCGGAACTCGAACAGTCGCCGATTGGCAGTGATGCTCCCCGCCATCTCCGGCCGGTACTCGTACAGTCGCGGTTCATCGGAGTCCCGGCGCGGCGGGTTTTCGCTGCCGTCGTTTACGAACACCATCCAGCCCTGGTCGAAATCCACGTCCGAGCCACCGCAACGCATTCCGTCTGCGGTCTTGCACAACACCACCGTGCGGCCGCGCTTGAACGCTTCGCTGCGGGCCAGTTGCACGGCCGTCACGAAACCGTTGACGTCCGCCGTGCGTCGGGCGTTCAGGATAAAGGCGCCGAGACCGGGAATCGCGGCCGCAGCCAGCACCGCGGCGACCATGAGCACCACCAGTAGTTCCAGCAATGTCACACCTCGGCAACGATTCATGCGGCTGCTTCCAAAAACGGTTAGCAGCAGCCTAAGCGCAGCGGGTGCGCTTACGTCAGTGCCGAATCTGGGCAATACTCACGGAAATGCGATTTCAGCGGTGCCGATTACTATGGGCAAGGCGGCAAATTAGAAGGATAATGTGCCGCCCGAACAGTATCCGAAGCCGGTGTAGCTCAGGCGGTAGAGCAACGCATTCGTAATGCGTGGGTCGGCGGTTCGAATCCGTCCACCGGCACCACGGTCCATTGGTCCATTCCGGGCACATGGTTTACAGTTTATTCTCGAGACATGGTTATTCCATTCATCCGCGGGTTGCCACGGGCAAGCGTCTGAAACCGGCTTCACCCAGATCGCCAACTCCCGGCACCGCATTCGCAACCACGAGGCTTCCGCTCCTGCAATGGCATCACTGAAGCA
>VYEH01000004.1:0-3301 GCA_009843005.1 Pseudomonadota bacterium
TGTTAACCATGTCTCCGGAATAAAATGTAAACCATGTGCCCGGAATGGACCCTGGAAAATTGGTGGAGCCGAGGAGATTCGAACTCCCGACCTCTGCATTGCGAACGCAGCGCTCTCCCAACTGAGCTACGGCCCCACAGCCTTGTGCTCACGGAATTATCCCGTATTTAGGGCAACGTAGCCATATTGCCCCCGAAGAGTCGTGCCGACGGGACCTGTTCCGGAATGGAATTCTCTTGATCGACGGCCTGCAGAGGCGGTAGTGTTTCAGCAGCATTCGTAAACTACGGTATTGCGCTCTGAAACGCACGGGATCGCACATGAAGCTTCCAATCCATCCAACGTGGCTCTTTCTTTCAATGACCCTGGCAGTCTGCGCGCCGGCCGTTCCGTGCGAACTCACCGACTTCCAGAGCCTCGCCGAGGAATCACCGCACGGCGTAACGCTTGCCAGCGCTGAACGGGTTGACGATGCCGGCGGCTACTGTCTGCTCGAGGGCGTCATCGCCAACGCCGACGACGGCGAGAGCCGGATCCGGTTCAGATTCCGGTTTCCCGATGCCGCCGCGTGGAACGGTCGGTTTCTGATGGGCGGAAACGGCGGCTCGGCCGGCAGGTTTCAGAGAGATCATCTATCCCTGCTTGCGCTGGAACTGGGATACGCAACCGGTCAGACGGACACCGGTCACGTCCAGAGTTCATCCGAAGATTGGGTGGTGAAGGAACTGGCAGACGGCACAGTTGTGCCGAACCATGTCGCCATCGAAGACTTCGGGCATCGTTCGGTCCATCTGACCACGGTTGTCGGCAAGCAATTTGCCGAGGGGTACTACGCGCGAGCACCCGATCACTCCTATTTTCGCGGTTGTTCCACCGGCGGGCGCCAGGGGCTGATGGCCATGCAGCGCTATCCCGGAGATTTCGACGGCATCATTGCGGGCGCCCCGGTCTTCTCGCCGGCTCGCATGATCGTGGCCGGTCTCTGGACGACCCAACAGGTCGCCCGGCTCATTGCCGAAGACCAGCCGCTTGCGGGCGAGCAGCTTGACTTGCTGCAGGATGCCGTGCTCGACGCTTGTGATGCCATCGACGGGGTCGAGGACCAAATCATCGACGACCCCCGGCAATGTCGCGTCGATCCCGGCATTCTGCAGTGCAGCGAGTCCGAATCTCCGCCCCAGTGCCTGACGGACAGCCAGGTCGAATTCGTCCGCACGATCTACGATGGCCCGGTAACCACGTCCGGCGAGCGCATCTACCCCGGGCTCCTTCACGGCGGCGAGTATGGCCGCGGCATGGGCGTGGGCGGCTGGGCTCGCTTTACCGCGGGCGAATGTGCAACTCAGGAAGAATAGGGACAATGCGACTATCTCGACTATCTCGCCCAGGTCTGGTACCAAGATCCGGACAGGGATCTGCTGAACGACTTCAGCATCGATAACCCCGACGATGTCGCGGCAGCCGACTCTTCCTATTACTCGGCAGTGACGCGTGCCGACAATCCCGACGTGACGCCCTTCGTGCAACGCGGCGGCAAGGCCATCCTTTATCACGGCTGGAGCGACACCGTTGTCACCGCGACACCTACGGTCGAACTGTATGAAGCCATGGAGTCAACCGTCTCCCGCAAGCGGGGGAAATCCGACTTCCGCGACCATGTACGCTTGTTCATGGCCCCCGGTATGGCCCATTGCGGCGGCGGCTATGGCCCTTCCATCGACTTTCACCCCGTGCTTGTGGCCCTCGACGACTGGGTCACCCATGACCGGGCACCGGACTCGATACTGGCGACCCACGACGGGGGGCGCGGGCTGTCACGCCCCTTGTGCCCCTATCCACAGGTTGCAAGGCTGGTGGAACCGGGCCTGGATACGAATGAGGCGGCCAGTTTTCGCTGTGTGGACCCGGAGTGACCACATGACCAGAGGAGACATGCGATGAACACACCTCTGAAAATTCCCGTTATCCGTGCAGCGCTGGTATTGGCGATGACGGCGATTGGCGGCGCTGCGGTCGCGCATCACTCCGCACGCATTACCTACGACATGGACACCGTCATCGAGATCCAGGGCGAGATTACGGGTGTGACCTGGGTCAACCCCCACGTACGCTTCACCCTGGGCAGCGTGGACGAAGACAACGAGTTGGTGACGTGGAACGTCGAAAGCATCCCGGTCACGCGTCTGAATCGGGTCGGCATCACGCGGGAAATGCTTGGCGTCGGCGACACCGTCACGGTGGCCGCATACCCCGCCAGGCGCCCTGTGCGCAACGCCTACGCCATCAACATGCTGCTGGCCGATGGACGCGAGGCGTTGCTGGATACGCCCGTCCCCCGCTGGTCGGACAACACCGTGGGCACCGGCCTCGACGAGACGCCCGGAACGCCCGGCGCCGACCCCTCCCTCGGACTCTTCCGCGTCTGGAGCACCGATGGTTCATTCCTGCGCACGGAGACGCGCTTCCTCACCGAAGGCGGAACGCTCGACTACCCGCTGACCGACGCCGCCCGCGCCGCGCAGGCGGCCTGGGACCCGCTCGACCCGGACAACCCCTTCCTCACCTGCATCCCCAAGGGCATGCCGACCATCATGCAGCAGCCCAATCCCGTCGAATTCATCGACGAGGGGGATCGCATCGTCTTTCTCCTGGAAGAATTCGATGCGATTCGCGTCATCCACATGAGCGACGATGCCGACGGCCAGGACGCGCCGCCCTCACGGATGGGATACTCCACCGGCTATTGGGAGGGCGGCACGCTCATGGTGCGCACCAGCCGAATCAATTGGCCTTATTTCGACCAGAACGGCCTGCCTCAGAGCGAAGCCGTGGAAACCGTGGAACGCTTCACGGTGAACGGGGAAGGCAGCCGACTGGACTACGAACTCGTCGTCACCGACCCATGGCTGTTCACGGAACCGGTCACGTTCGGCAAGTCGTGGCGCTGGATTCCGGGCGATGCGGTGCTGCCGTTCAACTGCGCGGACAACTGAACGAAACGGCCCACCGGATCGCCCGCGCCCGTCACCCGTCGATTACCGGTGAACGCGTTGGACAGGAATCCGGGTGCGCCACCAGATTTCTCCAGACATGAGTGACCGCCTTTCCCGCTACCACCGCCAGGCGCTGCTTCCCGGCTTCGGCGAGGATGGGCAGCGGCGTCTGGGCAATTCGACCGCGTTCATCCTTGGGTGTGGCGCGCTTGGCAGCATGGCCGCGGAACTCCTCGCCCGAGCCGGCGTCGGTCACCTGGCAATCGTCGACCGCGACTGCGTCGAGATCACGAATCTGCAGCGACAGG
>VYEH01000004.1:3311-7096 GCA_009843005.1 Pseudomonadota bacterium
GGTGCTGTTCGATGAACGGGACGTCGCAGACGCCGTCCCCAAGGCGCAGGCCGCTCGACGCCGACTCGCGAAGATCAATTCCTCCGTTCGCGTCACGGCGATCGTGGACGATCTCAATCATGGCAACATCGACCGCCACGCATCCGGAGCCGACATTTTCGTGGACGGGCTGGACAACTTCGAAACCCGCTACCTCGCCAACGACTATGCGGTAAGGCATGGCCTTCCCTATATGTATGGCGGCGCAGTCGGCACGATCGGTGCGGCATTCGCCATCCTGCCCCACACTGCGGAAGGAGATGCGCCCTGGGAACAGGGTGCCGCGGGCAACCGGGCGACACCGTGCCTGCGCTGCCTCTTCGAGGAAGCGCCGCCGCCCGGCACGACGCCGACCTGCGACACCGTGGGCGTGCTGGCCTCCGCCGTCACGGCCGTGGCGAGCTTTCAGGTTGCCGAGACGCTCAAAGTGCTCACCGGTAACTTCGACCGTGTCTGCCCGACCTTGCTCAACATCGATCTGTGGACGAACACCTCGATGCAACTCAAGGTCGCCGGCGCGTACCAACGCGGTGACTGTCCGTGCTGCAAGCATGGCCGCTTCGACTACCTGGACGGCAAACTGGGATCCGGGGCGACGACACTCTGCGGCCGGGACGCCGTGCAGCTCACGCACAGGCAAAGCCCGGGAGGGCTTGACCTCGACCGTGTTTCGGCACGCCTGCGCGAGCATGGCAATGTGGTCGCCAACCGGTATATGCTCCGCGCCAACATCAGCGACGGCGGCAACGCCTATACCCTGAGCCTTTTCCCGGACGGCCGCGCCATCGTTCATGGCACGGCGGAACCGAACGTGGCGCGCAGCGTGTACGCGAAGTACGTCGGTATCTGAATCGAACCGCACAAACGGAGACCAATATGTCGGCAATCCGTGTCCTCGTGGGTACCAGGAAGGGCGCCTTTATTCTCACAGCGGACGGTGCGCGCGAAGACTGGTCCGTATCCGGCCCGCATTTCGCCGGCTGGGAGATCTACCACGTCAAGGGCTCACCGGTGGACCCCGATCGCATTTACGCTTCCCAGACCAGCGAGTGGTTCGGCCAGGTCATTCAGCGCTCGAACGACGGCGGAGTCACGTGGGAACAACCCGGATCGGGCCCGAAGTTGCCGGAAACGCCACCCGGCGCCGAGGACGGTGAACCGATGCCCCAGGGCAAGAGCAACATGTTCGTCTACGACACCTCCGTGGAAACCGGCAAACCCCTGACCACCCACCAGTGGTATGACGGCACCCAGCATCCGTGGGAATTCGCGCGCGTCTGGCACCTGGAACCCTCGTTGACCGATCCCGATACGGTCTACGCGGGCGTTGAAGACGCCGCCCTGTTCCGAACCACGGACGGGGGCCAGACGTGGCACGAACTCGCGGGTTTGCGCGGGCACGATACGGGGGCCGATTGGTCGCCTGGAGCCGGAGGGATGTGCCTGCACACGATCCTGCTCGACCCCGCGGATCCCGAACGAATCTACGTTGCGATCTCGGCCGCAGGCTCGTTTCGCACCCTGGACGGCGGCAAGACCTGGACGACTATCAACCGCGGCTTGAGCTCCAGCTTCATGCCCGATCCGACCGCCGAAATCGGCCACTGCGTACATCGGCTGGCGATGCACCCGTCCAATCCCGACCGCCTGTTCATGCAGAAGCACTGGGACGTGATGCGCAGCGACGACGCCGGCGCCAACTGGTACGAGATCAGCGGCAACCTGCCGAGCGACTTCGGTTTTCCCATCGAAGTCCACGCGCACGAACCCGAAACGGTCTACGTCGTGCCCATCGAGAGCGACTCGCTGCACTACCCGCCCGAAGGCAAGCTGCGCGTTTACCGGAGCCGGACAGGCGGCAATGAGTGGGAAGCGCTGACCAATGGATTGCCCCAGAAGGACTGCTACGTGAACGTGCTGCGGGACGCGATGGCCGCGGATTCTCTCGATCCCTGCGGCATCTATTTCGGGACCACCGGCGGGCAGGTATACGTCTCGCCGGACGGCGGCGACCACTGGTCTTCGATCGTGCAAAATTTGCCCAGTGTGCTGTCAGTGGAGGTGCAGACCCTGTCATGATCCGCGTCGAGATTCCCTTTCACCTGAGGACACTGGCCGGAGTCGACGGCGAGGTCGCGCTCACGGTGGACGGCGAGGTCACGCGGGCCTCGATCCTGGACGCGCTGGAGACCCGCTACCCGATGCTCAGAGGCACGGTCCGCGACCACGTCACGCTGAAGCAACGTCCACTGGTGCGCTTCTTCGCGTGCAAGGAAGACATCACCCACGACCCACCGACCGCGCCGCTGCCGGACGCCGTGGCATCCGGCGCGGAACCCTTTCTGATCGTCGGGGCGATCGCGGGCGGCTAAGGCCCGACGACGGGGTTGGTCAGCGTTCCGATTCCCTCGATCTCGCACACCGCAATATCGCCGGCCGTCATGTAAATCGGCGTCTCACGGGCCGTACCCACGCCCGAGGGGCTGCCCATTGCGTAGATGTCGCCCGGTTGCATCGTGGCGATGTGTGAGACGTAGCTCAGCATGTCGTAGATATCGTGGGTCATGTTGCCCGTATTGGAGTCCTGCATGACGGTTCCGCTCAGCGTCAGCGTCTGCCGCAGGTTCAACGGTTCCGGCACGAACTCCTTGGGAACGATAAACGGACCCAGCGGTGCAAACGTGTCGTGGTTCTTCTGCAGGAACCAGTCAGAACCCATCCGGCCGTCACCCCTCCCGCCGCGATCCGACACATCATTTTCGAGGGTATAACCGAAAATATAGTCCTCGGCGTCCTCGACCGCCACGCGGCTCGCCGGCTTTCCTACCACCACGGCGAGCTCGCACTCCCAGTCCATGTTCGGCCGGCTGGGCGGAATTCGGATCGACTCGCCGTCGGCAATGATCGTATTCGCCATCTTCAGGAACACGTAGGGATTCTGGCGGCGGTCGTCCGGTGTCCGCTCCCAGATCCCGGGAATGGGATCGGGGATGGGCCCCTCGATGATCTCGCCGGGCCGCCCGGCCATCTCGGCGGCGTGGAGCGCATAGTTGGCTGCCGCGTTGTAGATGATGTGCGGTCGGATGGGCGGAAGTACCATGATGTCGCCTCGGTCGCTGACATAGGCTGCATCCGGTTCCGAGGCGGCGGCCGCCGCGATGGCTCGCAGCCGGGGCGCCAACTCATCGTAGGCCACGATGAGAGCGGTCATGTCCGCGGGGATCTCGGGCTGGTCGCCTTCAAGCGACGCGTTCGCCTCGGCAATATTGACCACCAGTGAGTCGTCGAGGACCAGGCCGAGATAGGTCTCGCCGCCATCGGCGAACGTGCCGAGCTTGAACGGCACTACGTCCTGCGCGAGGACCAGCGACGGCATCGACATGATCAGGACTGACGTGACTGTTTTTCTCATTGGTCTTCTCCGTTCGAACTCCGGTTGGCATTACGCCGTTGCACCCGGCGCTACCCCGTCAGGTGCTCCGTGAAGAAGTCGATCGTACGGCTCCACGCCAGATCGGCGGCCTCTTCGTTGTAGCGAGGCGTGGAATTGTTGTGGAAACCGTGATTGGTGCCCTCGTACATGTGCATCCGGTAGTCCACGTTGTTCGCCTGCATCGCCGCTTCGAAGTCCGGCCACATGGCATTGATGCGCTCGTCCGTTTCGGCGTACTGGATCATCATGGCTGCCCGGATGCTCGCCACGTCCTCAGTGGCGGGCGCGGCCCCGTAGAACGGCACGCCGGCGC
>VYEH01000261.1 GCA_009843005.1 Pseudomonadota bacterium
GTACCGGCGCGATGCCGCTGCGTTTCTTCCACTTCAACCGCGTGCAGCAACAGCAGCTGGTGCGCGGCGCACGACTGCGTTGTTTCGGAGACGTCCGGAACGGGCCGACAGGCCTTGAAATGATTCACCCCGAGTACCGCGTCATCGGGGCCGAGCCGGAACCTCCCGGCACCGCCCTGACCCCCATCTATCCAACCACCGAAGGGTTGCACCAGCAGCGGCTGCGGCGATTCATCCAGCAGGCCATGGCAGTCATGGAGAAGACCGACGCCGTCGACTACCTGCATGACCGGTTGCCCGAGGGTTTCCCGGAATTCGGCGAGTCGATCCGATTCCTGCACGGCCCGCCCCAGGGCACCGACATCGACCCGTTGCTGGCCGGCGCCCATCCGTGCCAGAGGCGGCTCGCACTGGAAGAACTGGTGGCTCAGAGGCTGAGCCTGCAGCGGCTCAACCTGGGCCTCCGCCGCGAACACGCGACAAGGCTTCAGGATGACCGCGGACTGCTGGCAGCGTTCAGATCGCAGTTGCCGTTTCGAATGACCCGGGCCCAGCAGGCGGCGCTGGGCGAGATTCTGGCGGATCTTGCCACCGCATCGCCCATGCACCGGCTGCTGCAGGGCGACGTGGGGTCGGGAAAGACTGTCGTTGCCGCCGCGTCGGCCGTTGCGGCAGCTTCGGCGGGCTATCAGACCGCCGTGATGGTGCCCACCGAGCTGCTGGCCGAACAGCAACACAAGACGATCGCCGGCTGGCTGAACCCCCTCGAAGTCCAGGTCCGCCTGCTCACCGGATCGGTGACCGGTTCCGCCCGCAAGCAGGTTCTCGAAGAGATCGGATCAGGCCACGCCCGGGTCATCGTCGGCACCCATGCCCTGTTCCAGCAGGGCGTGCGGTTCGCGAGGCTTGCGCTGATCGTCGTCGACGAGCAACATCGATTCGGAGTCAACCAGCGCCTGGAACTGAAACAGAAAGGCCGCAAGGGCCTGCTCTCGCCTCACCAGCTTGTGATGACCGCAACGCCCATCCCACGGACCCTGACGATGACCGCCTACGCCGACCTGGATTGCTCGATCATCGACGAGCTGCCGCCGGGGCGCCAGCCCGTGGGCACCGCCGTGATGCCGCAAAGCCGCCGCGCCGAACTGGTGCAGCGCGTTCGCGCACACTGCGGCGGCGGGCGACAGGCCTACTGGGTCTGTCCGCTGATCGAGGAGTCGGAGAATCTCGATTACCAGGCCGCCGCCGAAGTCGGCCGGGAACTGGCTGACGCCCTCCCGGATCTCAACGTGGGCCTGGTCCACGGCCGCATGTCCGCAAGCGAGAAGGATCTCGTCATGCGCGAATTCAGTTCGGGCCGGCTGCACGTCCTTGTGGCGACTACCGTGGTGGAGGTCGGGGTGGACGTTCCCAATGCTAGCCTGATGGTGATCGAGAACGCGGAGCGCATGGGCCTCTCCCAAATGCACCAACTGCGCGGCCGCGTGGGCCGCGGGCGCGACGCGTCGCACTGCATTCTGCTCTACAAGCCGCCGCTCACCGACGTGGCCGAGGCGCGCTTGCGCGTGCTGCGCTCCACCACAGACGGCTTTGCGATCGCACAGAAGGACCTCGAGTTGAGAGGGCCTGGCGAGGTCCTGGGCACGCGCCAGACCGGCCTCATGCAACTCAGGGTCGCAGACATCGTCAGGGACGCCGACCTGCTGCCGGACGTCATCCGCATCTCGGATGAACTGTTGACCCGGTATCCCCGGCGGGTCGATCCGTTGATCGAGCGCTGGACCCACGGCGGCTCCGAGTACGCGAAAGTATGAACCTGCCGGGCCGACTCGGCGCCTATGCCCGGCTGGTGCGGCTGCATCAGCCGGTGGGCATCTGGCTGCTGTTGTGGCCGACTCTGTGGGCACTGTGGATTGCCGGTGAAGGGCATCCCGACCAGCGCGTGTTCATTGTCTTCGTGCTCGGTACCGTGGTGTTGCGTTCCGCGGGTTGCATCATCAACGACTATGCCGACCGCAAGATCGATGCCCACGTCTGGCGAACGAAGGACCGTCCCCTGGCCACAGGCGAGGTCTCGGTCCCCGAAGCCCTGACGATGTTCGTCATCCTGATGCTCGTGGGTCTGGGCCTGGTGCTGACCATGAACCGGCTCACCGTGCTCCTGGCGGTGATCGGCGCGTTCATCACCGTTCTCTACCCGTTTACCAAGCGGTTCATCTCCTTTCCCCAGTTGGTGCTCGGCATCGCCTTTTCCTGGGGCGTTCCCATGGCGTTCGCGGCCCAGCTCGGGACCGTGCCGCCGATCGGCTGGGCGATGTTCGCAATGACCATCGCCTGGGGTGTGATTTACGACACCGAATACGCCATGGCGGACCGGGTCGACGACCTCAAGATCGGGGTTCGATCCGTAGCGATCCTGCTCGGGGACAGGGACCGGTTGTTCGTCGGGGTCATGCAGGTCCTGTTTATCGCCGCGCTCGTCCTTATTGGCCTGGGCGCCGGCCGGGGCGCCTGGTTCCTGTCCGGCGTCACCGCCGCCGCACTGATCTTCCTCTATCAGCAGTACCTGATCCGGGACAGGGATTCCGTGCGCTGCTTCGCGGCATTCCGGAACAACGCCTTCTTTGGCGCCTGTGTATTCGCTGCTATCCTGCTGGACTATCACTTCGAATGGGACTTATATACATAGCGTAGACGGCTCACACCGCCCTCCGTCGGTACACATTTTGACGGTTCATCGGAGTGGCCAGCGCCAACGCTCCTCGCCGTCCAGTCGCGCCTGTCGCCGACGCCATGATGTTCAACGCGGCATTCACGTCCGCGTTACCCGTGTGTCCGCATCGGACACACTTGAATTCGGATTGAGACTTTCGGCTCGCCGGATCGGCCGCGCCGCAGCCCCTGCACGTCTGGCTGGTGTACATCGGCGGAACAACCTCCACGTGCGCCGCCTTGTACTCGAGCATCCGCCGCAATTGAGACCACCCGGTATTCAGGATTTCCCGGTTGAGTCCCGCCTTCTGCCTGACATTTCTTCCCGGGTGCTCCGCCGACCCTTTGGCGGATCGGGTCATGGCCTTCGTCTTCAGGTCCTCGACGGCGAGCAGTCCGGCCGTGTCGGCGAGCGTTCGGCTGGTCTCGTGGTGCCAGCGGTGGCGAATCGTGGCGATGCGCCGTTGCGTGCGGGCGAGGCGGTGGCGGGCCCGATGGCGGCGGTTGGAGCCTTTACTGCGCCTCGCCACCATGCGCTGGTAACGGCGCTTGCGCGCCTGCAATCTCGCCATGTCCGGCATCCGAAGCAGATCCCCCGTGGACGCTGCCACCTGCCCGCAATTCATGTCCACACCGAGGGCGAGCCCGTTGTCCGGGCGGCCAACCGTAGATACCTTGTAAACCACCACGCAATACCACTTCCCGTTGACGCGCTTAACCGTCGCCTTGACCGGCGGGTGCTCGGCGTACGGATTGCCGCCCCGGCGGGACAGCCTGATGCGGCCCACCTTCGGCACGCTCAACACGCCGCCCCGCACGCGCACATCCTGCGGAATGGTGAAGCTGTCGTCGCCGCGCCGTGCCTTGAACCGGGGGAACCCGCCGCCGGCGAACGCACGTGTCCATGCCTCCGCCTGGTACTTGAGCGCGTACCGAACGGGCGCGTACGGCAACCGCTGCAGCCACGGCGTCTCCCGCCGCAGTGCGGTGAACCGCACGCCCATGGACTGAAAACTCAACGACGGCGGGGACGGCTTGTCTATGAGTAGCCCTGCGTCGAACATCAGCTTGCGGAGCTTGTATGTCGCGTGATCCCGTCGATTGCAGGCGAGAAAATGGTTCCAGACGTAGCGGCAAGCACCGGCGATCTGAGCGAGCTTGCGATGCTTGGCCCGCGTTCCGGGATGAAGCCGAAACGTGACGGCTCGGAATTCGGTGGCATCGTTCATGCGGTGGATGCTACCGTCATCCATTGGGCATTTGAACGGCCAAATGTGATCCTTTTGGCCATTTTGTCAACCTATGTATATAAGTCTCCTTCGAATCCTGACGAGAGGTGCAACATGAATGAGCGTCTCACGATACTGATCCTGGCGGCCATGACCACTCCGGTGGTGGCACAGTGGATATCGCTGCCCACACCGGGAATCCCCCGCACGACGGACGGCGCACCCGATCTGTCGGCGCCCGCGCCGCGCGCCCAAGACGGCAACCCCGACCTGTCGGGCCTGTGGTATCCCGTCGAGGTAACGGGCGACCTGCTGGACCCGGCCAACGCCCAGGAGTGGGCGCGCCTGTTGATGGTTGAACGCGAGGCTCGCTTCCTTCAGGATGCGCCCCGCTTCCGTTGCCTGCCCAGCGGGCCGGGATTCATCACCTTATCCGGCAGCAACTTCGGGACGCGAAGAATCGTGCAGCATCCCAACCTCATCGCCATCCTGAACACCGATCTGACCTATCGGCAGATCTTCATGGACGGCCGTGAGCTTGAGCCCGATCCTTACCCGATCTGGTCGGGCTACTCCGTCGGCCGATGGGAGGGAGATACGCTGGTGGTCGAGAGCAACGGCTACAACGACAAGACCTGGCTGCACGCCCGGGGGCTGCCGCACTCCGACCGCCTGCGCATCACGGAGCGCTACCACCGTTCGGACTTCGGGCGCCTCCGGATCGACGTGACGTACGAGGACCCCGAAACCTTCGATGAACCTTTGCATGCGGTAGTTGACCTTGTGTTCCGCGCCGACGACGAGATGCTGGAACTGGTGTGCAACGAGGCGAGCGCTGGGCAGAGCCATTGGGGCGGCGACATCACGCAGTCCGACGAGCGGGTTGTGGAAGTCGATCCGGAAATCCTGGCCCGATACGTGGGCACCTACGAAGGATACTGGTTGAGTTCCTGGACCACGGTAGAAGTCACGCTGGAAGACGGCGCCCTGTATTTGTTGAGGACGCCACCTTACGCGCGAAATGCCGTCAGCGGGAGCGAAAGGTCGCGGCTGGTGGCCCTGTCGGATACGGCGTTCGAGTGCCTCTGCGGTCTCGGATTCATCTTCACGGCCGAGGAAGGGGAGATGGCTACCGAAGTCGCGGAAGTCCACGTTTCGGGCGCCTGGCCCTTCGTCCGCGTGCCGTAACGTATCCGACCAGCTCTCCCCCGGGCGACAGGCGACAACTCAATTGCTCGCCGCCGAACTCTCCAGAGATTGCTTGAAGACGGTGGTTGCCGCGCCGATCATGGACGACACATCGCTCAGGTTTGCAGGCACGATCAGCGTGTTGCCCTCCCGGGCCAGGTTGCCGAAGCGCTCCAGGTAATCTTCGGCGACCCGCAACTGCATGGCCTTGTCGCCGCCCTCGGCGTTCAACGCTGCGGCAACCTTCTTCAGACCTTCGGCCGTTGCTTCGGCCACAGCCAGAATGGCGGCAGCCTCGCCCTCGGCTTCGTTGATCTGCTGCTGCTTGGCCGCTTCGGACTCCTTGATCACGCGCTGCTTCTCGCCCTCGGCCTCGTTGATCTTGGCGTCCCGCTCGCCCTCTGACGCCAGCACCGTGGCGCGTTTTTCCCGCTCGGCGCGCATCTGCTTCTCCATCGCCGTCAACACGTCCGTGGGCGGGTTGATGTTCTTGATCTCGTAGCGGAGCACCTTGACGCCCCAATGCGTGGAGGCCTGGTCCAGTTCCTCCACGACCCTCACGTTGATGTGGCTTCTCTCCTCGAAGGTCTTGTCCAGTTCGATCTTGCCGATCTCGCTACGGAGCGTGGTCTGGGCAAGCTGGGCGATGGCGAAGAGGTAATCGCCGATGCCGTAGGAAGCCCTGCGGGCGTCCATGACCTGCAGGTAGAGCACGCCGTCCACGCCGACCTGTACGTTGTCCGAGGTGATGCAGATCTGTTCCTCGACGTCGATGGCCTGTTCCTTGAGGGTGTGGCGGTAGGCGACGCGCTCAAGGAAAGGAACGAGAATGTTGAATCCCGCATTCAGGGTCCTGGAGTACTTGCCCAGGTTTTCCACGATATAGGCATTTTGCTGCGGCACGACCACGGCCGTCTTGATGACGACGACAATGGCGACGATGGCCAGAACCGCAGCGACAATAAATCCAACGTCCATAAATGACTCCTTGTACTCGATCAGCCCTCGATCGGCTTGCTCGACAACCCTTCGATCTTCAACTCGACACCATCCGAATCCACCACGCGGGCATCGGCGCCCGAAGCGATCGGAGCCGGACCAACGTTAGTGGCTGTCCACTGGGAACCGCGCAACCTGACTCGCGTTCGCCCGCCGGGCGGGACAATCTCCCTTACCGCCACCACTGCACCCGCGGCCGAACCGTCGAAGCCTGCCGCCGCACCGCCCCGAAGCCGGTCGTAGACTTTCTGTCTGAACAGCACCATCGAGCCCACGGCCAGCACCGAGAACAGCACCCACTGCCCCCAGATCGGCAGTGTCACTCCCACCAATCCCAGGATTCCCAGGCAGATCGCCGCGGCGCCGACGAAGATGAGATAAAAGGCGGCGTCCACCGCCGTCAGTTCGGCTCCCATCAACAGAAAGCCGACGATCACCCCGCCCCCCCAGGTCATAATGCCGCTCCCTTATCTCCTGACGGATGCGTTCCAGTCACAAAAGCCAATGGTGCGGGGCACGATATACGCCGAACGACGGATTCGCCAGCAATTTTTTCACCTTGTCAGAGCAGGGTGACGGGCTGGAGTTCAACGCGCTCAAACCAGGATCCAGTCGAGGCCCGGCCGAGCGACTTCCTCACGTGCCCTGCCCCTCGCCAAGACCGCAGATCGCGGGGCCTATCTCCGACTCGATTCCTTCGAATGCCAGTCTGTTCAGGAATTGCCGTCTCCACAGCAAACGACGGTCGACATCGCCGAGCGCGGCCTCATCGCATACCTCCTCGAAGCGCGTGCGCACGATCTCGATGTGGTGCGACATGACATGCAGTGCCTCCTCCCGGGAAAGATGGTATTTCGCGCACGACTCCAGGCACACGGACAATTGGCTGCGGCGCGCGCGACCATGGACAAGCATTGCTTGCGATGCTTCATGACCTGTGCGGGACTGGGGACATA
>VYEH01000095.1 GCA_009843005.1 Pseudomonadota bacterium
GGCCAGGCCCAGACCATCCAGAATCGACTTATTGGCAAGTCCGGCAACCTCATCCGGGATCGATGAGTAATCCGTCTCCACCGCGAACTCGGCCACCTCGCGGGTCAGTCCCGCGCCGCGGTCCGAGAAGATATCGGGCGTAAAGTGCTTGATGTCGGTACCGGACATGCGGGGTCTCCAGCGTCGGGAAACGCGACAGCATGCAAGAACTTGCGCCCGGAGTCGAGAAGCGGCGCCCGGCCGTTCTCCAGGGCTATGCGCGCCGCGCCGAACCGGCGGTCCGTGCCAGCAGGCCGCCGAGGAACCTCCGCAACGGCCGCCCCCCGACGCTGACCGCCGCCAGCAGCAGCCCCGCCGCGATGGGCTGGCGCAGGAATCCGGACCACTGTTGATCGAAGATGATCAACGACTGAGCCAGCGAGGTCTCGATCAGCCCGCCGAGGACGATGCCCATGATGATCGGCGCGGGCCCGAAACCGTTACGCTTCAGAACATATCCGACAAGTCCCGACACGATCATGATCCACACGTCCACCATGGACTGGTTCAGGCCGTACGCGCCGACCAGGCAGAGCGCGAACACCGTGGGCCAGAGAAACGTCCGCGGCACCAGGCTGATGCGCGAGAAGACCTTCGCGCCGAACAGGCCGATGAAGAGGAACAGGATGTTGGCCAGCAGCATGGCGAGGAAGATCCCGTAGAGCAGGGTCGGCTGCTCCTCGAAGAGGTACGGGCCCGGCCTCAGGCCCTGCACCTGCAGCCCACCGAGAATGACCGCGGCAGTGGCGCTGCCCGGGATGCCCAGCGCAAGCGTCGGCACCATGGCCCCGCCGGTGGCCGCGTTGTTGGCGGCCTCGGGCCCGGCCACACCCTCGATGCTGCCCTTGCCGAACTCCTCCGGCGCCTTCGACCACCGCTTGGCCTCGTTGTAGCCGATCATCGCCGCCATGGTGCTGCCCTCGGCGGGCAGCACGCCCACAAAGACACCGATACCGCTGGAACGCAGTATGGTGTTCCGCACCCGGCGAAAGTCTTCGCGGGACGGCAGCCGCAGCGCCGACATGGTGGCACTGACGCTTTCCCGGCCCAGGTGGCGTGCCTGGTTCAACAGTTCCGTGACTGCAAAGAGCCCGATGAGCACGGGGATGAACTGCACCCCCTCCAGGAGCTGCGGCACCCCGAAGGTGAACCGCTCCACCCCGGTAGTAAGATCGATCCCGACAGTCGCGATGAGCAATCCGAGACAGCCGCCGATCAGGTTCTTCAACGCCGACTCCGCGCCGATGGATGCCAGCATCGACAGGGCGAACACCCCCAGCGCGAAGTATTCCGGCGGGCCGAAGCTGTAGGCGATGCGTGCCAGCAGCGGCGCCGCCAGCAGCAGGGTCAGCACGCTTATAATGCCGCCGCTCACCGAGGAAACGGCCGCAATGCCCAGCGCGCGGCCCGCCTCGCCCTTCAGCGCCATGGGATAGCCGTCGAATGCGGTGGCCACCGCCGGAGGCGCTCCGGGGGCATTGATCAGCACCGCGGTAATGGATCCTCCAAAAGTGCCGGCGCAATACAGCGCGGATAACAGCGCGATCGCGGGTACCGGCTCCAGGTAGAGCGAAAACGGCAACAACAGAGCCACACCCATGGATGACGACAGGCCCGGCAGCGCGCCGATGATTACACCGGCGACGGTACCGGCCACGATCAGACCGAGAACCACGGGGTCCGTGAGCAGAGAGAACGCGATGCCCAAGCCGGACGGTTCCATGATCCGGGCTACAGAAGATTCCAGACTTGCCCGACCGGAAATCGCACGCCCAGCGCAACGGTGAATACCACGTAGATCGCACCCGGTAGTCCCAGGGCAAGCGCGAGGACCAGGCGAAACCGCCGCTCGCCCCACAACAGCGGCAGCGCAATGGCCACCAGCCCCAGGGTGAACAGCGTCCCGACCAGGGGAACCAGTACGCCCGCGGCGGCAATCAGTCCCGCGGTCGCCCAGAATACAGGTGGAGGCAGCACAGCCCCCCTGGCTTTATCGATCGGCGTCGATGGATCGTCAGCCGCGGCCTGGTCGGCCGCCTCGCGGGCGCACCGGCGAATCCCTCCTGCGACCAGCAGACCGCCAAGCAGGGCCGCCGTGCCAATCACCAGCCTCGGAAAAAACGTCGGTGGCACATTCTGGGACAGGATGGCGGGCACTTCGTCGAATCCGGCGGTCAACCGCCACGCCACGGCGCACACGCCCACGACGGCCACTCCGGCCAGCGAGTCCCGGTTGGCGAGCAGGTGCAACGGCCGCTTCATTCTGCCTGGACGATACCCAGAGCGATCATCGCGTCGCGCGCATCGCGGTAAAGGCGCCGCACCTGGCCGTCCCACTCCTCCCGCCCGGCGACACTGCCGGGCTCCAGACCCGACCCTTCCAGGTAATCCAGGTAGGCCGGCTGGCCCATCCCCTCAAGCCTCGCCGGCTCCAGGATCTCGATACGGTCCTCGGGCGAGCCCTCCAGAACCAGGTAGCCCCTGACCGTTGAGAAAACCACATCGTAGCCCAGCTCGACGGTGGTCGGCACGTCCCCGATCCGTCTCACCCGCTCCTCGGACATGACGGCGAGCGCCCGAAAATCGCCCCGTTGAATCTGGTCCAGCGCTTCGGTGAGATTGAGCCCCGCGGCGTCGATGCTGCCGCCCATCAGGTTGGTCACGATCTCCCCGCCGCCCGCGAACGGCACTACGCTCAAGCGGGCGCCGGTCCGATCCGCGAGAGTTGCTCCGGCGATATGGTCCACACCGCCGATCTGCGTCGTGCCCCACTTGATGGGCCGTTCCCGGCCCAGCTCCACGAGTTCGGCCAGTGACGCCACATCGCTGTCGGCGCGCACCATGACCACGATGGGATCGTCCGCAGCCCGGGCCACACCGACCACGTCATCGATGCTCAGCGGACCCTGCCCGCGGGCCATGGCAAACAGGTGCGTCGGGGTGATCGCCAGCAGCGTATACCCGTCCCGCGGCCGGCTGTTGACATAACTCATCGCCACCACGCCGCCACCGCCCGTGCGCGGCAACACGCTCAGGTCGGCATCCAGTGCTGTACGCATACCGCGGGCCACCGCCCGGGCCGTCGCGTCGGTGCCGCCCCCCGGCGAGGCATGGGTAACAATGTCGATGGGGCGTTCCGGAAAGCCGGTCTGCGCGCCCGCAAACGGCGCCGCCAGACCCAGCAGAATCGCGCCGATGCGGCCCATCCGATGCGTTGGGATCATGGCGGCAGGTCTAACCCGACTATGGGCCCCGGCCAAACAATTCGCATTGGACCGGCGAATGACTCCTGTTTTTCTTGGTGAGTTTCTGGTGTCCGGGCTATTGTATTGCCGGCGTCGAAATCACATGGTGCCAAGTCAATTTTGGAAAAACCAATGCTGTTTCTCCTTGGTTTGCCAAGAAAGACGGTCGCTATCAATTGAAAAACACTTGCTTGTGATAGTTGATCGTTGTGTATTCACACCCAAGGCTCAACTGCTGCAGTTAAATCAGCACCAGTAGCTTGTCCACCTACTATCCAGTCAATGTAGCAAAACAGAACACATTAACTGTCCACTTCTGGAATCGAAGTACATGTTCTGTCGGAATGTCAGCCAGACTATTAAATAGACCAAGTAGAAAACGCAGAAGCAGGTTCCGGGGTTGCGCTCGTAGTTGCCAAGTGGACATCTTTCGTGGTTTTCACAACAAATTTCGGATCAACTGATTTCATCTTTCAGCAATCAGACAGGAGGTCTTTTTCCTTAATTATCCGTATCTTACAAGTGGCCATTCGTTATGTTTTTCGACCACTACGCGCTACTGTAAGCAGAATACGACACAATTTATGGACGTGGGATGCGCCTGCATTCGATACAATTGTGAGATTCAGAGGGTGTTCTGAGAAGAATCAGATCATAGCCATATTGAGAGATGTCACAGTCGGTGTTCTCCTTGTTTCGCATCGAATTACCTACACCAAAGCCAGACTGTTCCCTCACACTGAGATCACAAAACTATCACATAAAGATCACGACTCAATCACACTGCTTCGATCTTGAACCTTTCCGACTCGTTGCTCCTGGAAAGCATGCATATGAACTGCGGCAATCGACCAACCCAATTATCGGGAAGTCAATCTTGATGGCTTAAGGCTCATGAGTTTCGAATATCTGTACAAGGCCTGGAAGGCTGGAAGAATTACCCAGGCGGTCGCAGCGAAATTGCTGGGCGTGAGCGACCGGACGTTTCGTCGTTACGTTCATCGTTACGAGAGTGGCGGTTCGGAGGGATTGATCGACAAGCGCCTGCTGCGTCGCTCTCCACGGCGGGCGCCGCTGGACGAGATTGCTGAAGTAGTCAACGCATACAATAAACAGCACGAGGGCTGGAACGTCAAACAGTTTTACGCCTGGTACCGTGGCACGGGCGGGCGGCGCAGTTACAACTGGGTGCGACTGCAATTGCAGGACGCGGGCGCCGTAAAGAGACTGCCGCGCCGGGGGGTGCACCGTTCGCGCTTCGATCGCGCACGGCTACCCGGTCTCAGACTACACCAGGACAGTTACCGTCACGAATGGCTGGCCGGCCGGCGCTGCGATCTCGTGATAACGATGGACGACGCCACGAGTGAACACTATTCAATGTTTCTCTGCGAACAAGCGGGTACCCGAAGCAGCTTCGTCGGCGTTCGCGAAGTGCTTGAGCGCAAGGGATTTTTCTGCTCGCTGTACACGAACAGGGCATCGCATTATCGGTACAAGACGAGCGCGAAGGCGAAAGAAACACAAGGCGCCAGGAAACTCACGCAGACCGAACGCGCGATGATGCAACTGGGGATCAGGTTGATGGCGACTCGCTCGACTCAGGTTCGCGCCCGCTGCCAGCGCGTTTTTCGAACACATATTGAGCGCTTGCCGTCGGAACTGTTCACCGCAGGGATCACCGAAATCACCGCAGCCAACCGATACCTGAAAGATGTCTATCTCTCTGCATACAACAGGGAATTCCAGCAGGTCGCTCAACAGGAGGGTTCTGCGTTCGAGCCCTGTACCAACCCCGATCAACTGGACGATATCCTGTGCGAGGAGTACCAACGGATCGTGCGCAGGGACAACCGCGTACGCTGCAAGGGCCTGTTGCTGAGGCTTCCCACCGATCGTCTGAGGTGCAGGATGGCCAGTACACGTGTCACGGTCCGGCGACATCTTGACGGTACCCTGTCGATTTCCAGCGGAATCCGGCGACTGGCCAGATATCATGCCGACAGTACGCTGATTGACTGATCCCTTCCCCGGGGGTATTCCGGGAACACTCCCGCCCTATAAGATAGGCTCCCGATTGGATCGACACGCGCCGTGGGCGGGAGTTTTCATGAACAGACTGTTTGTCGCATTGGTGGCCGCGTTGCCGGTCGCCGGTATCTGCCAGCATCGATACCCGGTTGACTGGACGCAGGTGGAATCCGAAGCGCTGGGCCACTTCGAGGCGCTGCTGCGAATCGACACCACCAACCCGCCGGGCAACGAAACCGAGGTTGCGGTCTACCTGCGGGACGCTCTCGCGGCGGAAGGGATCGAGGGCCACCTGTACGCCATGGTGCCTGACCGGGACAACCTGGTGGCCCGTATCCAAGGCAACGGTTCGAAGGAGCCCGTCCTGGTCATGGGTCATACCGACGTGGTCGGCGTGCAGCGGGAGAACTGGTCGGTGGAGCCGTTCGACGCCGTGCGCCGGGATGGCTACATCTACGGGCGCGGCTCGCTGGACGACAAGGACAACGTCACCGCCGGCCTGATGCTGCTGCTGATGCTCAAGCGCGCCGGCGTGGAACTGGATCGGGATGTCATCTTCCTCGCTGAGGCCGGCGAGGAAGGCACGCCCGAGGTCGGCGTGGACTACATGGTCAACGAGCACTGGGACGAGGTCGGCGCCGAGTACTGCCTGGCCGAAGGCGGCGGCGCGGTGGCCCGGGACGGCGTGGTCCGTTACGTCTCCATCGCGACCACCGAGAAATACCCCATGCGCGTACGACTGGTCGCCCGTGGTACGTCCGGCCACGGTTCGGTACCGCGGGTGGACAATGCCCTGGCCGCACTGGCCGGGGCGGTGGCGAAACTCTCCGAGTGGCAGCCTCCCATGCGGTTGAACGAAACCACGCGCGCCTATTTCCAGCGGCTCGCGGATATCAGCGACGAGGCATCCGCCCGGAACTACCGCGGCCTGTTCGATCCTGCCGAGCAAGCCCGCAGCCAGCATTACCTGGCACAGCATGAACCCCAGCACAACGCGCTGCTGCGCACCGGTGTGGCGCCCACCATCCTGAGCGGGGGGTTCCGCAGAAACGTCATTCCGTCCGAGGCCGAAGCGATGCTCGACGTCCGTGCGCTGCCGGACGAGAACCCCGAGGCGTTCTACGCTCACATGACCGCGGTGGTCGCCAATCCGAATGTGGAAATCGTCCCGCAACCCATCTACCGCCCGGCAGGGCCCCCCTCGCCCATCGACAACGAAATGTTCGCCGTCATCGAGTCGGTCAGCGCACGGATGTTCCCGGAGGCAGTCGTACTGCCCACGATGCTCACCGGCGCCACGGACATGGCGCAGGTGAGGGCCAAAGGCGTCGCCTGCTACGGTTTCGGGCCGGTCCGCCACGAGGAGGACCTGAGTGCCGGCGGCGGCGCCCATGGCGACGATGAGAGGATTCCCGAAGACTCGCTGCTGAAGCTGGTGCAGTTTCTGTGGTACGCCGTATTGGGTATCGCGGCATCTGCCTGAGGCTTGAACTGTGCGTCGGGGCGGGTGGTCGTCTGCGGCGACTCCTTTCGCGCTCAACTCCGCCCCGCCATCCCTGGCGGGGCTCCGATCGGGGGCTCCTCGCTAATGGCCATCCATGGCCCGCTCGTCGCCCCACAACGCGCGAAAGGAGTCGCCGCAGACACCCACCCTTGTTGGAGGCACGCACCCTCAAACGTTGAAGCGGAACTTGATGACATCTCCGGAGGCGACCCGGTAGTCCCGCCCCTC
>VYEH01000386.1:0-5039 GCA_009843005.1 Pseudomonadota bacterium
GTAGGGGGGGCTCGTTTTCGCGCACAGGGGCTGTCCGTACTCGCTCTCGCGGCATCGCGGCAACAACCCCAAAATATTCCACGGTCACTCGCAAACACCTTCCCGAAAGCCTCAAACCCACGATCTTTCCTGATGCGGCCAAGTATCCACACCGCTCAACGAAAATTGTCATACAGCCGAAAGAACAGCGCCCCTCCGGTGCTAGTATGGCGTTCGCACGGAGCCTTAATTCCGGGGAGTTTCTGCAATGTCCTATGACTTGATCGGCAAGGATTTCGTACCGCCCGACGTGCGCGCCAAGGTCACCGGAGCCGCCAAATACGCCGAGGACTTCCGCGCCGAAGGCATGGTCTTCGCCAAGCTGCTGACCAGCCCCATGCCCCACGCCAGGATCAACGGCATCGACGCGTCGGAAGCCTTGGCCATGGAAGGCGTCTTCGGAATTCTGACCGCCGAAGACGAGGGCGCGGGCACGCTGCTCACCAACGAACCGCTGTACGTCGGCCACCCGATTCTCGCCGTGACCGCTGTGGACGAACGCACCGCCCAGGACGCCATCGACGCCATCAGGCTCGACGCCGAACCGCTTGAATTCGTCGTCGACCCACTCGAGAGCCTCTACCCCGGAGGGCCCAATGCAGGCAGCGGCGGAACCAATGCTTCCTCCGGCCGCGGCATGGGCGGCATGGGCGGCGGCGACCCCGGCCGGACGTTTAAGTGGACGGCACGGGATTTCGCCGTCCCCGAAGGCCAGCTACCCATGGGCGAACCGTCCCAGGAGTGGTCCTTCGGCGACGTGGAGGCGGGCTTCGCCGAAGCCAGCCTGGTTCTGGACGAGACCTTCGTCACCCAGGGCAACTCGCACCATTCCATGGAACCACGCACCACCCTATCCTACTGGGAGAACGGCAAGTGCTACGTGCACACCGGCTGCCAGAGCCACACCGCGGCACTGGGCGGAATCTCCCGGCAGTGCGGCGTCGGTGTCGAAGATATCGTGCTGGTCAACGAATACTGCGGCGGCGGTTTCGGCTCCAAGTCCGGCGGTTCGATCACCGTCGGCATCACCGCGCTACTGTCGAGAAAAATCGGCCGCCCGGTCATGCTGCGCATCAGCCGCCACGAGGAGTATTTTTTCGGTTCGGCCCGTGGCGGCTTCCAGGGACGCATCCGGCTCGGTTTCAGGGACGACGGCCGCATCACCGCCGCGGACCTGTACCTGGTTCAGGATGGCGGCTCGGGCGGCGGTTTCCCCGACGCCAACTCCGCCGGCGGCGCCGTGTCGATCATCTACCAGCCGCTGTCGATGCGCTATCGCGGCATCACCATCGTCACCAATTCCACCCCGCGGGGCGCCCAGCGCGGACCGGGTCAGAATCAGATCGCGGCCGCCGTGGAACCGATTATCGACAAGGCCGCGAGGGAACTGGGGCTCGACCGCCTGGCGGTCCGCCGAATCAACGCCCCCGACTCCTCCGGCACCGTCGGCGCCCAGCAGGGACCCCTCACCAGCGCCTTCATGGCCGAAGCCCTCGACCAGGGCGCCGAACAGTTCGACTGGGAAACCCGCAGCCAGCGCAGCGGAGAGCGGCAAGGCCCCAAGGCCTACGGCGTCGGCATCGGGCAGGCGTACCACTCCGCGGGCCGCAGCGGCTACGACGGCCTGGTGGTGCTGACGCCCGAAGGCAAGCTGCACCTGCACAGCGGGGTCGGCAACCTGGGCACCTACTCCTACGCGGCCACCACTCGCCCGGCCGCCGAAGTCCTGCGCTGCGACTGGGATAACTGCGTGATCGAGCACGGCATCAGCACCCGGCACCTGCCCAGTTCGTCGGCGCAGAACGGCAGCAACACCTCCTACACCATGACCCGGACCAACTACGTGGCGGCCCTGGATGCGTTGCAGAAACTCAAGGAAATCGCCTCGATGGACCTGGGCGGTGAACCGGACGACTACGATGTCGGCGACCACCGGGTGTTTGCCACGGCGGATCCGGAACGCTTCATCACCTACCAACAGGCCGCCCAGCGGGCCATCGAGCTCGGCGGCAGGTACTCCGGCGCCGAGGCTCCCGAGGACATCGCCGACGTGACCCGGAGAGCCGTCGCCGGCGTGGCCGGCACCGGGCTGGTGGGGATCGCCAAGGACAACCTCCCAAAGGACGGCGATGTCCCGGGCCTGTCCGTTGGTTTCGCCGAAGTCGAGGTGGATCTGGAGACCGGCAAGGTCGAGATCGTGGACTATGTCGGCGTGGCGGATTGCGGCACCGTGCTGCATCCCCAGGGACTGGCTCAGCAGGTCAAGGGCGGCGGCGTATGGGGCATGAGCTTCGCGCTGCACGAGCGCCAGATCTATGACACGCAGAACGGCCTGCCCGGCAACGTCGGTCTCCTGACTTGCAAGCCTTCCGGCTACCTGGACGTACCGTCGGTGATGGCGTGGAGCGCCACGGATATCGCCGATCCCCAAAATCCGGTCGGAGTAAGAGGTGTTGGCGAGCCGCCAATGGGCGCTGCATCGGCTGCGGTGCTGTCGGCCATCTCCGACGCGCTCGGCGGGCACCTGTTCAACCGCGTTCCGGTGGTGCCGGACATGATCGTCAACCACGTCGCCGGCCAGCCGCAATCCCACGGTCCGCTCGACGTACAGACAGCTTGACGGAGCGCACACGGTGACCACCCCGAGACGGGACTTCCTCAAGTACTCGGCCAGCGCGCTGGCCGGCCTCCTGGTGCTGCCGGCCTCCCGGCGCGGCTTCGCCCAGACGGTGACCCCGGCCGCGTCGGACCGCAACGCCTTTCCCCAGGGCGTGGCGTCGGCCGACCCGCAGCCTGACGCCGTGCTGCTGTGGAGCCGGGTCGAGCCGCTGGCAGGCGAAACCGATCCCGAAGCGGTGGTCCAGGTCAGCCGCTCCCCCGAGTTCGGGGAACTGGTGCTGGAGGAGACGCTGACCGCCTCGCCGGACACCGATCACACCATGCGCATCCTGGTCCGCGACCTGGAACCCGATACCACCTACTACTATCGATTCATCGCCGCCGACGGCGCCACAAGCCGTTTGGGCCGCACCTGGACGGCACCGCCGATGGATGCCCGGCGTCCTGTCAGCATTGCCTTCTTCTCTTGTCAAAGCTGGCCGCCCAACGAACACGGCGCTTACCAGCGGCTGATCCGCGATGAGCGGGCGAGCGGCGAGCGGGGCATCGACCTGATTCTGCACCTGGGCGATTACGTATACGGCCTGCCCGCCGATCCGGAAGAATCTTTCGGTCCTCCAAGCCTTGCCGACGGCGAAACCGCGGATGCGCCGGCGACGGCCGCCCCGGCCGGAATGGGCATGGCGGGCATGGGGATGGGCAGCGACGGACCCACCGATCCCGAGGATTTCGACCTGTACCTGGCCGGCCACCGGCGCATCTACAGGGGCTACCTGGAGGATTCGGATCTGCAGGAAGCACGCGCGATGTATCCGTTCGTTGCCGTCTGGGACGACAAAGAGTACGGCAACGAAGTCTGGCAGAGCTACAGCGGCGGGCGGTACAGTCCCAAGAAACGGACCGCGGCAACCCAGGCGTGGTTCGAATTCGTTCCGCAGATATTGTCCGACAGCCTCAGCGTACCGGGCGTCCCCAACGAGGCGCGGGACTACGAACAACCCGCACCCCTCAACAACGCGCCCATGCGCGACTTCGGCGACGGCTTCCTCTCCATGGAACCCAACAACCTGGCGGCGATCCATTCCCAGACCTGCTACCGGACGGTGCGCTGGGGCGCTCACGTGGACCTCCTGGTGACGGATAACCGCTCCTACCGTGGGCCCAGCGCCCATCCAGGCTATTCGGCTCAGGAGGTTGAAAGCGAGCAAAGTTCCGTCAACGTCTTCTCCAATTTCAGCCTCTTCGACGGCAACTTGCTCAACACGCTGGCCCAGGGCCGCGACGCCAACGGCGGCAATCCGCCGGAGACCGTCGTCATCAACGGCGAGACGGTACCGAACCCACGGCGCAACGATCCTTCCGTATCGATGCTGGGTATTCCCCAGAAGCAGTGGTTCAAGGACGCGCTGGCCGCAAGCCAGGGCACCTGGAAGGTGTGGGCCAACGCCGAACCGGTGATGGGATTCCGCTTCGACGCCGGCCGGATCAATCCGGAAGCCGGCACCGGTTTCCTCTGGACCGACAGTTGGGACGGCTTCCCCAACGAGCGCGAGGAACTGATGCGGTTCATCCGCGAGAACGGCATCGCCAACGTGGTCTCCCTCAGCGGAGACCGGCACGCCCACTACGCCGGCCTGGTGGCCGAAAACTACGAAGCAGAAACACCCCGCTACGTGATTCCGGACTTTACCTGCACAGCTGTCTCGGCCTTCGAGCGCGGGCCCTTCCTGGAACGGGCGATGGGCGCATTCGGCCTGTCGCACCTGGGCATGTACAGGCGGCAGAACGCCGACGGCGCCGAAGAGCGTGTATGCAATCTGAACCTGACCATGCGCAAGGGCGCCACGGCCGCGCAGGTCATGTCCGAGACGAACGACCTGGAACAGGCGCTGGCGGCCGCCGTACCCTCACCCAACCCGCACCTCGCCTACGCCGACAATGACGTCCACGGCTATTGCGTCGCCACCTTCGACGCCGACAGCTGCGACGTGACCTTCGTCTCCGTGGCGCGGCCCGTCTGGGACCCGGAGATCTATCCGGAAGGCCCGCCCATGCTCCGAGCGGTGGGCTACCGCGTGGACGCCTGGGAAGGCGGCGAGGAACCAAAGCTGGTGCGCACCTTCACTCGCGGCGAACGCGTATTCGGGGAGCCCTAGGGGCGTATACGCGAGTTGCGGGATTGTTCACGACGGTGTCGATATCCGCCGGGGTCAGCGTTCGCCTGACCTGCCCGTATCACCAACCAGTATCCATACTCCCGGTCGGCAACAAAGTGAGCGAAGGTCACCACAAGACCAGCCCTGAGGGTGCGCGCAGACCATCCTAACAACCCGCGGGTGTGCCGGCGCGGGGCCCGGGAGGGGCCGCGGGCCCCCCGCCCC
>VYEH01000386.1:5049-17560 GCA_009843005.1 Pseudomonadota bacterium
CCCCCGTTTGGGGGGGGTTTTTTTCTGTGTTTGTTGTTGGGGCTGCGCGCACCCTCAGGGCGACAACCGAAACGACCTCTTCAACCCCGCCACGGTACACCCCCGACGGTACTCCAGTCGACGGCTACGGCAAAGTAAACGAATCGCTCGCCAGCATCACCGACGAACTGGCCGCCGACTCCTCGTAGTACCCCACGAACCGGTTCGTCTCGAACGCATCGTAGTCCCGAAGGTTCTCCGCCCAGCGGTAGCCGATGCTCTGGAACAGCAGGTCCGCCGATACCGTAACCGCGCCGCTGGCGCCCGAAACATCGACCCGGTATTCAACCCGGTCGCCCCCGGCCGTGAAGTCGTCATCGCCAGCAGCCGAGCCGTGAACCGCGATCTCCCATGACGCAGACGCCTTGTCGAACCCCAGGGGCAGCAGGCGGTTGTCCTTGATGTAACGCGCCCCGGAGAGCAGACCCGTGGTCACCCGGTCCTGAACGTCCACCATCACCGACTCGTAGATCTGCACCTGGCTGGCGCTGTCGATGGAGTCGTAGTGAGGCTCGAAACGGCTGCCGTCCTCGTCGTTGTCGTTGCCCGAGATGGAACCGTCCGGCTGCACGGCGCCCGATTCAAACAGCGCGTTGCCGGCAGCATCGCTCACCGTGACGTGCAACCATGCACGCCTCGATGGATAGGCGGTCGGCAGCTTGTGCCCCGAAAGGCTCTCCACCGCCACGCCCAGTTCCAGGGTCGAACCCGCCATGCGCGCGGAGTCGATGCTGACCCGGGCCGTTTCGGTCTCGAGGAACTCCCGCGTGCTGCGCTGCGACGCTTCTAGCTCCTGGGGCAAGGCCGTGACGCCCAATTCCGTGCGGTACTTGTTGAGCATTCCCAGCATGAAGGCGTTGCCGCCCCGGAACACGTGCTGGTTGACCGCCGGCCGCAACTGCCCCAGCACCGAAGTGATGGGCGCGTCCTCGACCAGTTCGGGCATGTGGCAGCTCTGGCAACTGTCGGTGCCCCGATAATCGCTGTGGAGCCACTCGTGGTAGGGCACCTGCTCGGGCAGCGTACCCACCTCCTCGCCCGCCGCGTTGAGCGTTTCGGTGAACAGCGTGTGACAGGTGGCGCACAGCTCGGACTCCGCCAGGTGCTCGCTGGTGGTCGGCACGAAATTCGTGGCCGAATTCATCATGGTCGTTCGCCCGATATCCACTTCGTGGGGGCCGTAGATCTCGCGCTCGCCCATTGCCAGGGTCGTGTTGATGACGAAGCCGCCCGTGAAGCTCGAATCGTCGCCGAAGTTATCGTCCTGGATCTGGTGACACACGGCACAGGAAACCCCGTCGGCCGCCAGGACATTGTCCCAGGGCGCCAGGTTGGCGAAGACCTCGCCGGTGCCGCCGTTGTTGGCCGAGTGGAAGCGCGCCATGGGCATGTGGCACGTCGCGCAGGTGTCCTCGATGGCCGCCTGGGCCTGGGGGTGGTCCATGACCTCGCGCCGCACGCCTGCCTGCCAGTAGGGATCCTTCGCGGAGTTGGCCATCATCGAGGCCCGCCACGTATAGCCGATGGAAATATCCTGTCCTTCCGGGGACACCACGCCGCTGTGGCAGGCGATGCACTGGTGGGAAGTATGGAAGAACTCCTGCTCCTGCGCCCACAACGGGCTCGAAACCAGCATCAGACCGAGCGCGGCCGCGATCGAACGTATTTTCATTGTCACGCCTACCATCCTTCCAGCACTCCGCCGTCAAACCAGTCCCACAACAGGTAGAACACGAACTGGGTCTCGCGGCCCGGCTCGTCCTCCGTCGGTATCCTCAGCCCGAAGTTCGCCATGACATGCTGGCGCGTGTTCAGCGTCACCTGGAACTGCGGCACCAGGTCCCACTGGATGTCAGCGCCGCCCCCGAGATCCCTGGAAGCGATCACCTCGAACATCGGGGTCCATGCCCGGCCGAAGGGGCCGCCGGTGGTCCAGGTCCGCCCAAGGAGTGCTCTCAGCTCGGCCTCGTCCTCGAAACCGCTCTCGGCCGGAAACTCCAGCAGCGCCTGCATTTGAAAGAAGGAGTCCGCGGGCAGGAGCTTACCGTAGGCAAAGTAGGGCTCGAACTTGTAGGTGCCCCCGCCGTAACCCAGCGCGTCGTCGCCCACGGGCACGATCAGTTCGGCGCCGACGCTGTAGATATTGCCGGTGTCCATGTTGTAGCTGAGGTTGCGCTTCAGTCCGACCTCCAGGTCGCCGGTGCCGCCCTGGCGGCCCTGCTCACCGCCGAAATCGGTCACCTGGAACGGCAGCGCGATTTCGATCTGGTTCTGCGCGCCGAAGCGGTATTCCCAGAGAAACTCGTGGATGAAGGTGTTCCGGTCGCCGCCCTCCAGCCACGTGGTCAGCACGACCTCGTCTTCCGGATAGGCCTTCTCCGTAAAGAGCGCCCGCGGCAAATTGAATTCGCCCCTCGGCCACCGGTCGTCCGTGCACTGCGTACGCACATGATCGAGGATGGCCTGTATCTGATCCGGCTCCAGAGCATCGCCGAACGAGGGCATCATCTGGTCGAAGCCCCGCACCGGGCCGCCGGCGTGGATGACCGCGTACCAGTCGGGATCGGGCTCCCGGGCCGCGAAATCGCAGTCCGTGAAATCCGGCACCACCAGATCAAGGAATCCGAGCTGCGAGACGCTGTTGCCCGAACCGTCGCCGCCGTGGCACGCCGCGCACGCGGTGTGGTACAGCTCCTCACCGGTTTCCTGCGCCAGCACGACGGACATACCAGCCAGACCGGTCAACGTCATCTGCACGAACACGAACTTGCGAAAATTGACATTCATTGTCTTCTGCAACCGATAATTGTTTTCAATTGGAACCCTCCATACTGAGAGGGGCAGCCAACGCTGCCCCTCTGTGCCACAACTGTCTGACGCGACCGATCAGATATCCTCGAAGGAGTAACTGAACTGCAGACCGTAACGGCGTCCCTGCGCCGGTCCGCGAATCTGCCCCGACGGAAGATACTTGGTCAGGTTCTGCACGTTGAGGCTGACACGCCCCTGCTGCTGCGCCCCGAACCGGTAGTTGTAGATCATGTCCCAGGTCGTCGTGCTGCCAAAGTCCTCTCCAAGCGAAACTATGTCCGGACCATTGGCGACGGGCGTGATCGATAACGAATTGATGGGCGAGATGTGCCGGCCCGCAATCAGTGCACTGTGGTTGCCGCGCTCCCAACCCACATTCACCACTGCCCGGTACTCAGCCTGACCGTTCCAGAAGAAAGCGGCGCCGACCTGGCTTACCGGCAACCCGTCGTTGCTGACCGGGCTGGTGACTTCATCCTTCAGCAGATAGGTGATGTTTGGCCTCAGGGACACGAGCCCGATGGGGGTGTCGCGCATCCAGCTCAGGTTGAAGTCCAGGGCCTGCAGTTCCCGGCCGTCCAGGTTGAAGAACGACGTGAACGAGTGGGTCATGCCGATATAGCCGTCCGGGTCGGGCGGCGTGACATTGAAACAGGTCTCCCTGCCGTCGACGACTCGCGCAATCGGAATGTACAGCACCCGGCTGCCGCCATCCGGGTCGGGTTGCGTGACCGGATTGCCCGACGCATCGGTCAGGTGACATTCCGGCCGTTCGATCAGCGACCGGCGGCTCGGCGTTGTGATGACATTGGTGAAGTCGTAGTTAAGGAATGTCGCCCCGACCGCCAGGGTGTCGGTGATGTCCAGGTCGAATCCGAACGAGAGGTTGTCCGACTCCTGGGGTTTCAGGTCAGGGTCGCCAACGGTGACGTACGTGACGCGCGTGAAAAAGCGTCCGCCGCCGCCGCCTCTCCGGCAGTTGGTCGCCGGAACGATCTGCAGGCAGATGGCATTCCCGGCCACCTGCGTGGACTGGGTCTGCACCACCGTCGGCGCCTTGAATGACTGCCCCAGCGAAGCGCGCACGCTCAGCCGGTCATTCGGCTGCCAAAGCAGCGCGATCTTCGGGCTGGTGTTGGTGAAACTGTCCTTGTAGTTCTCGTTGCGCGCCGCGACCTGCAGGTTCAGGTCGTCGGTGAGCGGCAGCGCCAGTTCGACGAAAACGCTGTCGATGGCCGTCTTGCCCGAGAAGTCGTCGGCAGGAGAACGGGACAGCCATGCGGCCGCTTCGTTGGAAATGGGGTCGAGGTCCACATGAAGGTCGTCGACCCGGTGGCCGATGCCCGCAGCGAGCCCGACCGGCCCGCCGGGAAGTTCCCCGAAATCGCCCGTGATGACGAAGTCGACGGTGGAGAACTGCGCCTCGCCGTCGATCACGCGATGGTCCACCAGCCAATCCAGCAGTTCCGGCGAGTTGGAAAGGTCCACCATCGGCGTGGAGGGGTCCCCGTCGTGATCCACCACCGGATTCGGCAGCATGGAACTCATGAAGGGGTTGTAGTACTGGCAGGGGCCGACGCCGGGCTGACCGACCAACGGGTCGCAGTCCGGACCGCCCAGACCGCGATAGGCATTGCTGCGATAGTCAACCCTGCCGTCCGGCATCCGGCTCGTCTGGTGGGCTTCGGACCAGGAACCGCCGACCTGCCAGGTCCACCGGTCGTTCAATGCGCCTTCCAGGTTCACCGCGTACCGCTTGTGATCGGAGTGATACAGGGTGTCGTTGGACTGCAGATAGGGGATGGTCCGTTCCACCCGGGGCAGCACGGTATTCCTCCAGAGTCGATTCCCCGGATCCAGCATCGAGTTGTAGACCATGGCCGGGTGGTCGGAGAAGATGGGGGTGTCGAGGAAATTGCCGTTCCACTGGCTGGAGTTGCCCGAGGTATATCCGACTTCCCGCAGGGACCGCTCGCGCGCGTAGACGAACTCCCCGCTCAGGGTGAACGCATCGCCGAAATTCCGGATTGCCGACGTGTAGAGGCTGGCGCGGTTGCGGCTCTCGCGGTCTCCCTGCCGGGCGCTGTCGCCGCTGGGATAGTCGTTGTATTCGAAGCAGGTCGGACCGCCCCTGCCGGCCGTCACATAGCCCACCTGCCGGCCGGGAAGGTCGAGCACGCCGCCGGGATTTCCGCACAGCGGGTCCGGCGCGCGGCCCCTCCCGTACTCCCAGTTGGCCGCGCCGCTGGCATGGGGCGTGGGCGTGGTGACCGCGGGCGAGTAGGTATTCAGGCCGCGGCTGTTGGGCGCCGAGTCGCCCTCGCCGCGAAACTCGGATCCCAGCGTACCCTCCGGCAGGGGAATCCCCGTCACCTGGTATGAGTACCAGGGATCCTCGTCGTGATACTCGAAGGCTGCGATGATGCTGGTATCGTCGTCGCCGGCCCCCCAAAGCGCGCCGACGGTGTAGTCGTTCACGCCGAGGTCTTCCTCGTAGTAGCGGCTGTCCAGGTTGAAATCGAAGCCCCGGAAATTGTTGCGGGTCATGAAGTTGACCACGCCCGCCACGGCGTCGGTGCCGTAGGTCGCCGAGGCGCCGTCATGCAGTACCTGGATCTGGCCGATGGCGATGCGCGGCACGATGTTGCTGATGTCCACGTTGCGCCAGCCGGCCGTGTCGGGGTTGGGCGTGTCCACCAGGCGGCTGCCGTTCAGCAGAATCAGGGTGTTCTCCGAACCCAGGCCGCGCAGGTTGATGCGCGTATTGCGGGCGCCCGTGCGGTGATTGCCGCTGCCACCGTCCTGGTAGCGGCGCTGTTCGGCGCCGAAGGTCGGCGGCACGTCGTAGAAGAAGAAATCCGAGAGGTTCGACGCCGGCACCTCGAAGAGCCGATCGCCCTGGATCACGTCCACCGGACTCGGCGAATCCACTTCGTTGAAGAGGTAGCTGCCGGTGACGACGACTTCTTCGAGTTCCTGATCCTGATCTTGGGCCTGTGCCGAACCGAGCGCCAGCGAGGCGGCTGCAACGGCAAAGCTCCAATTGGTCGTGTTCTTTCTGTTCATGAATCTTTCCCCCAATACAGTGACTTGTTGTTGGCATGCGACATGGCGGAACTGCCCTTCATCGAAAGCTTAACGCTCCCCCTTCGCACGCCTTCAGAGCGTAACAAATATTTGCACTTGCGGACTATTGCGGCGACGCTGTGTCGTGCTGAGCTTGAGCCGTCAGCGTTCGCTACCACAATTGGACTCAAGTGAATGACGCTAGAGCAATACGGCATAGTAGACGGCGCCCAGCAACGTGGTGCTGGCAAGCCCTATGGCCAGCAGCCTCGGCCCCGTCAGCCGCGACCACAACAACAGACCGGTGATGCTGAACACAACCAGGGCAATGGAAAACGCGTCGATGATCGCCACCCAGACGGGACCCGTGTTGGAGGCCAGGTGGAGCCGATTGAGCGTCGAGAAGAACCCGCGCTCGGTATGCACCACATCGATGTAGCGGTTGCCGTCGACGTAGTTGGCTTCGAACACCTCCCTGGCGGAGGCATAGTAGGCCTCGAAGCGCCTGGGCTGCTCTACAAGGCGATCGCCCAACTGGACCGCTGCAGGCCGGGGAGGCGCGCCGCGCCGTTCCCGGGTCGGGCCGCTGATCGACAGCGAAGTCTGCACGAAGCGCTCGAATTCCGCCTGGCTTGCGAATCCGTTGACGGGCGCATTGACCTGGATGCTGGTGATGTCCGTCGGCAGCTGGCTGCTCAGGACCGCACGATGGTTCAGCGTGATGCCGCTGATGCCGATGATGACGCCGGCCGCCGCGCCCGCCATCCCGATCCAGGAGTGGGTTCGGCGAATGACGCGCAGCGCCTTTTGCGTATGCAGGGCGCGGGGAAGAAACGGATGCGCCTTGAGCGGCCGCGCCTTCGCCGTTGCGCTTCGCCTGCCGACCGCGTCTGCCGTGGTTGAAACCACTACGCCCCCGCCATGTAGAAATAGATTGTGGCCAGCAGCCCCGCGCTGCCCAGGCCGATGGCCAACAGCCGGGAACCGTCCATGCGGCTCCAGAGCAGCACCCCGCTGAGGGCCAGCACGATGAGCGCGCCGGAGAAAGCGTCACCGAGCAGCGTCCAGCCCAACTGCGCCCCGTTGCCGCGGTGCAGCCGGTTCATGGTTTCGAAAAAGCCCCGCTCGGTGCGTGTGATTTCGATGTACTCGTTACCGGCGACATGACGCAGGTCCAGCGTGGTTTGCGGCGACGTGAACTGCGTGATAAAGATGGGTGGGTTGCCCGGCGCCGCCACCGGGCGCGGCGAGTTTCTGGGTTGCCGCCACTCGGTCCTCAGGCCCAGTTCGGCCTTCACGAAAGCGCCGAGATCATCGACATTGCCGATGAACGCGCCATCCAGGGGAAGCTGCACGACGGTCCGAACATCTTCTCCCGTCCGGAATATCTCCGCGTGAACCATCGCGATGGTCGTCAGGCCGAACAGGATTCCCGCCACCGCGCCCCAGATTCCCAGCCAGCCGTGACTGCGGCGCAACCACACCAGGAAAATCGGCGTCTGCAACCTTCTGGGCAGGAACGGGTGAGCCTTCGGCGGCCGTTTTCGGATGATCCGCTTCCTGGGCTTTACGGTCGGTGCTGCAGCAACCATCGCGCAACTACTCCCAGACGATGCACCGGGCATTGCAGGCCACCGACGCGTCGGTCCCGTCGCCCTGGGTGGCATGCACCTGCCACCAGTTGGTGAACTCGTCCACCTGGATACTGCAGGTGGCCACGTCCTCGGGGCCGTCCATGCCCTCGATCTCCACCTTGGTCAGGAAGCACAGGGAATTGGAGGCGTCCGCCAGCGGCTTCTGGTCGTCGGCCGGTCCCGGACGGGGGGACCCGTCTCGATTGGCGCCCCGGAGCCAGGCATCCTGTTCCGACTCCTCGATGATACTCAGTTGAGCTGCGCCTCCCCCAGCCGTAATCTGCGCCGCGATCTCACTGATCTGCGACTGCAGCCCTTCCATCTCCCCGCTCCCGGTCCCCTGGCCCTGGCCGGTGAAGAGCCAGGTCAGAACGCTCGCGATCAACGCGGCAGCGACGGCGGTCATTGCTGATTTCATCTACGTATCCCCCGGGGCCCGAATTCGATGCCCTCACTCTAGCCAGCGTCATGATCCCGATCAACCCGATGCTCCTGCTGAATGGCGGCCGTAGACGATTCTTGACGCACGCGACGCTTCCCTGGGCGCGGCGGAGCACCGTCGGCATTTCGATTGCGCAGCGAATGCGCTAGACTGATTCGATCGATCGGCCATTGGAGATGCTCGTGAAGAAAGACAGGAGTATGGCCCTGGTTGCGGTGCTCTGTTCCGCGTTGTTGGCGGGATGCGCGGGTCAACAGGAAGTATCCGGGAATGCGGCCCTGCAGGCGAACGACGCCGAGGCCCCGGATGCCGAGACGTTGCAGGAGATCAGGCTCAACGCCGAGCAGGTGGCGCTGCAAAGCCAACCTCAGGATTCGGACGTTGTCTGCGAACGCGTCGTCCCCACCGGCTCACTCATCCCCCAGCGCCGGTGCCTGACCCGGGCGGCCATGCGCGAGGAGACCGAGCAGGCCCAGGAATGGCTGCGCAGCGACGGCTCGCGGGGCGCCATCACGGAAGTACGCTAGAAAGGCGGCGACCGGAGCAGCGGAGCTTCGGCGCCGGCAGTCTGATGTTGGCCCGCTGAAAGCGCGGCGGCCTGTCAGCGCTCCCAGAGCTCGCACTCGTAGGGCAGCACTGCCAGCCCCGGCACCCACATCCAGTGCGCGGTGCGCACCGACGGCCCCGTCAGGTTGACCGGATCCCAGGCGGTCAGTTCATAGTCCAGGCGGCTTCCATCGGGAGTCGGCGTAAACCTCTCCACCAACCGCACGTCGGGACTCTGCGGCGTGCCCGCCTCGTCTGACAGCGGCCAGTCGACCCGCGTTGTCGTCACGACCAGGGTCTCCCCTTCCCAGGCGCCGACCGAAAACCCCAACGGGCCCGCCGGCTGAGTCGAGGGATCCGGCGCCGGCTCCATGTGTATCGTGCGAACGATGTCGTGCTCGTGGCTCCGCAGGGTCAGCTCGGAACCGCCATCGGTGAACTCAAGCACAGAGGGATGAAACATGGCCCTGGGCATGCCGTCCTGCACACAGTCGAGCACCGGCTCATCCGTCAGCAGGTCGAACGCCTCGCGAGCCGCCAGCGCCGACTCGGTGAGCATCTCGTCCGCGTTGTCCGGCATGCCGCCGCCGCCGAACTCGCCGACACCCCACGCCCAGACCCGGAAGATGCCGCTGGCATCGCGGATCGCCTCCTCTCGCCTCGCGTCGTCGATGACAGTCCTTTCGACTTCCAGGCGTTGTTCCGAAAACCGCAGCGGACGGGGACGCGAGCTGCCCGTAAACTCCAGGCCGTTGGGCAGCAACATGTTCGTCAGGGCCATCTCGTTGGCGTGGCGCCGGGAGACGTAACCCGCGACCCGCACATGGTCGCCGACGTTGACGATGTCGGCAGTCCAGCCGAGCCGCGCGAGCCAGGTCACCGGACCCGACTCCACCTCCCAGTTCTCGCCGGCCGTATCCCGCAGCCTGATCCGGACATGCGGATTGCGCCAGAAGACTTCCGTTACCGGACCCTCCAACTCGACGATGTTGTCCATGTCGAAGAGGACGTTATTTGGGGGACCGTGATGGGCGAGCGCCGCGGTTGACAGGGTCAGTACGACCAACAGAAAGGAAATTCGTGTCATTGTCACCACCAATCTGCGATTTACTGCACTTTATCAGTCTGCCTGTTGCGCATCCATTCGCCTAGCACGGTTGCAATTCGGTATGCTCCGCTATCTCGGAAAATCCAACAGACACAATCAGGGAGCGTATCGTGTTGAAGCTAAGCGGCTATTCGTGGAATCTTTCTCGAATCGGCGGATCCCTGGCCACCGCCCTGGCCTGCCTCTTCCTGGGGCTGGGTTCGGCGTGCAGCCAGGAAGCCTCGCCCGGAGGCGATTTCACCGGCGAACAACTGGCTCAATGGCCCACCGACAGCTGGCCCACCAACGGCGGCAACCTCTTCAATCAGCGCTTTTCGCCGCTGACCGAAATCAACAGGGACAATGTCTCGCAACTCCAGGGCGTCTGGCGCACCCGGCTCGGCGGCTCCGGAGTCGAGCAGAAATACTCGGGCGAAGCCCAACCCATTGTCCACGACGGCGTGGCCTACATCGTCACCGGCGCCGACGACGTCTTCGCCATCAGCGTGGAAACCGGCGATATCCTCTGGATCTACGAGGCCAACCTGGATCAGTCCATCGACGTCATCTGCTGCGGCTGGACGAGCCGCGGAGTCGGCCTGAGCGAGGACAAGGTCTTCGTCGGCCAACTGGATGCGCACATGGTCGCGCTGGATCGCCAGAGCGGCGAGGTCGTGTGGGATACGCAAACCGAGAACTGGGAGGAAGGCTACTCGCTCACAAGCGCCCCCCTCTACTACGACGGCCTGGTGATCACCGGGTTCGCCGGCGCCGAGCGCGGCATCCGGGGACGGGTCAAGGCATACGATGCCGATGACGGTTCCCTGGTATGGACGTTCTACACCGTGCCCGGCCCGGGCGAGTTCGGCAGTGAAACCTGGCCTCAGCCCGGCTCCCCGTACGCCGACGTTTACCTGTACGGCGGCGGTTCGGTGTGGCAGACACCGGCGATCGACCCGGAGCTGGGCCTGGTGTATTTCTCCACCGGCAACCCCGGCCCCGACTTCGCGGGCTACGTCCGCGAGGGCGACAACCTGTTCACCACGTCCATGCTCGCGCTGGATGTCCATACCGGCGAATACCGCTGGCACTTCCAGCAGGTACACCACGACATCTGGGACTACGACGCGGCCAATCCGGTGGTCCTGTTCGACATCGAAATCGACGGCGAGCCCCGACAGGCCATTGCCGAAGCCAGCAAAACCGGCTGGGTCTACATTCTGGATCGCGTGACCGGCGAACCGCTGATCGGGATTGAGGAACGGCCCGTGCCGCAGGACGAACGGCACCTGACATCGCCCACGCAACCGTACCCGGAGGGGGATTCGTTCGTACATCAATTCATCGACATCGTACCCCAGGGCTACCCGCCACTGGTCAACCAGGGACGCATCTTCACGACGTTCTGGATGGAAGGCACGATTATGATGCCGGGTCCCTTCGGGGGCGCCAACTGGCCGCCGAGCGCATACGATCCCGCAAGCGGCATACTCTACGTCTGCGCCAACGAACGGCCGGGTTTGTTCCGCGGTGGCGAGATGGATAACCACCTGCCCGAAATGCCGGGCGATTCCTATATCGGTGGGTTCTTCGGCCACGTGGAATTCCCGAACCACGGCATTCTCGCGGCCATGGACATGCACACCAATACCATCGTCTGGCGGCAGCGGTGGCAGCAATTCTGCTACAGCGGCGTGCTGGCAACGGCCGGCGGATTGCTGTTCACGGGCCAGAGCGACGGCCGGATCATGGCCCTGGACTCAAGCGACGGCTCGACCCTGTGGGAGTTCCAGACAGGCGCCGGACTGAACGCCCCGGTGAGCACGTTCGAGCACAACGGCGAGCAACACATCATCGCCTACTCCGCGGGCAACCTCTTTGCGGAATCGCCTCGGGGCGACAGCGTCTGGCTGTTCTCGCTCAGCGGGACCATGGACGAAGCCCGGCCGCAAGACTTCGAGCCCAACGTCACTGAGCCGGTGCATCAATAGGCTGGAGAAATCAGAATGAACACAGTCAGGATCGCCGGATTCACGGTGGCGGCTTCGCTTTCGGCCCTCGGCGCGGCCCAGACCGACTCGGAGTTGACGTGTGACTGCATGCCTGTCACGGGCCAGCCGGCAGCGGACGTGCTGGCGTCCGAGGATCTCTGGGGCAACCCGACGTTCATAGGCGGCATTACCAACAAGGGCCCCGATTCCGGCAGCGTCTGGTGACCCGGCGCCGTGGCGCTGGACAGCGCCAATGACCTGCTCTACATCCCGGCCTACGGCAACGGCGGGTTTCGGGCCTTTCAACTGAACGAGCAGGGCCTGCCCGTGGACCGCCAGGCCCGCTTCATCACCAGCCGCGAGAGCCTGTTCGGCCGCCGTTCGGTACCCCCCACCAATTCCCGGGAAGCCCAGTTTCCCGGCGCGGGCGCCATCGTCGACAGTTCCACCGGGCGGTTCTTCACGGGGGACATGTTCGCCAACCGCATTCTGGTCTACGACGGCGACCCGGACCGGCTGGCGCAATTCCCCCCGGCGGAGTTCGTCATCGGTCAACCCGACTTCAATTCCACCCGCCGCGGTCTCGGCCCGAACCGGATGGGCGCCATTTCCGGCAGGCAACTGGACCGGCAGAACCAGCGGCTCTTCGTTTCCGCCGGCCCGAACAACCGCGTGCTGATATTCGACGTGGACCCCGACCGGCTCGAAAACGATCCCCGTGCCGTCGCCGTCATCGGCCAGGACGACCTTGAAAGCCGCGACCCGGGTGCCGGCCCGTCGGCGTTCAACCGGCCTGGCAGTATTGCCTACGATCCGGTGCTGGAACGGCTGTTCGTGGCGGACAACGGCAACAACCGCGTGCTCGTCTTCGACGCCGATCCCGCTGATACGAATA
>VYEH01000386.1:17570-34477 GCA_009843005.1 Pseudomonadota bacterium
TCCGAATAGCTTCGATGAAGCGATCGCGGTGATGGGGCAGCCGGATTTCGAAAGCACGGCAGCCCGAACGTCTCGCGACCAACTGGCACCTGGCTCGCTGGGCTACGACTGGCGTCACCAGCGACTGTTCATCGCCGAGGATCTCGAACACCGCATCATGGTCTACGATGCACACCCCGACCGGCTCGGCGGGCCGACGACCGCCATGGCGGTGATCGGCCAGCCCGACGCCTTCTCGGTTCATCCGGCCGTTTCCGACAGCCGGGTCGCCATGCCGCGAATCACCATCGATTCGGATCGGGAAAAGCTTTACATCTCAGAAGGTTACCCGGCGGGCAACCGGATCACCGTCTGGGACATCGCTCCGGACAACCTGGAAACCGGCATGTCGGCAGTGGATGTGATCGGCCACGAGACGCCCGACGGCGAGCCGGATTTCTTCAACCGCATGGCCCAGGGCCACCTGGACGGCCGCTCGCTGGCCGCAGCCCGCGCGGTGACGCTGGATCCGGTGGATCACCGGCTGTTCGTGCCCGACGAGTACAACCACCGGGTGGTGGTCTGGCAACTGGACGAACTGAACCGGATCGTCGACCGCGACGCCCGATGGGCGCTCGGCCAGCCGGACGTGAACACCAGTCTCATGGGTGAGCCGTCCGCGGCCAATATGACCACCCCCATCGGCTCCGCCTATGACACCACGACCAAACGCCTGTTCGTGGGCGACGGCTACCACAACCGAATCCTGGTCTACGAGGCGGCGCCCGGGGTGTTGCAGAGCGGCATGGATGCCTCGGTGGTCATCGGCCAACCCGACTTTCAAAGCGTCGCCCGCACCGCCGGTCCGGCAGGCATCAATTTCGGCGTTCGCATGGGCCGCGGCATCGCCTCCGACTTCCTGCCCATGGGATTTGCCGTGGACGAGGCGGGACAACGGCTGTTCGTCGCCGATGGCGAGAACAACCGCGTGCTGATCTACGACATCCGCCGCGATGTGCTGCAAAACGGCGCCGAAGCCACCGGCGTTCTGGGTCAGGCGGACTTTGAAAGCACGGCGCCGGGCTCCGGCGCGGCCGGGCTCCACGATCCCGGGCATTTGGCGTACGATCCCGCCAACGCCCGGCTTTTCGTCATCGACGCCAAGAACAAGCGGATCCTGGTCTTCGATGCGCATGCGGAGCGGATTCGCAATGGCGCCGACGCCATCGCCGTCCTTGGCCAGGACGACTTCGACGCCCGGGCGCCCGCGGGGCCAAGCATATTCGCTCCCACCCCGGGTGGTCCGCCACCGATCACGGGGGACCGCTTCATCACGCCCAACGGCATCGCCCACGATCCCGTCCGCCAGCTTCTGTACGTCGCCGACGGCGGCGGCACCTACAACATTCCGGCCGACCGCATCCTGGTCTTCGACGTCGAGCCGGACCGGCTGGCGAATGGCGCCGCGGCTCTCGCCGCCCTCGGTGCGCCCAGCGCGGAAGCGCCGTCGCCGACCACCTGGGGCGGCGCGGAACCGATACCCGGCCAGTTCAGGGTGCGGGACACCCGGGGCATCGCCCTGGACCACGAAAACGGCAGGCTGTTCGCCACCGGTTCCTTCGAATCCCGGCTGGTGCAATTCAACTTTCCCCGGGCCGACTGGAACTATCGGATCGGTTCCGGCGAAGTGCAGTCCTTCGGCACGCTGGATGCGGCCGACCTGGGCGGGCAGTCCGACCCGCAGACCGTCTCGGTCGCCCGAATCGAAGCGGGCACGGGCCAGCCGCCACTTGGCGTCGCAATCTACAGCCAGACGCGCCAGACGCTGGATGCGCGCAGCGAGCGCCACAGCAGGCAATTGATCAACGAAGCAGCCGTCGCGCCCGCGGCGCCAACGACCACCGCGAGCGTATTCGTCGAGGGCGACGAGCGGATCGGCCACGACCTCTATCTGTTCAACAGCCAACTCGCAGACGCCACGGTATCGCTGGCGCTTCGCGACGGGTCAGGGGCCATCGTGCGCCAGTGGCAACACTCTGTGCCCGCGGGAACGCAACTGAGCGAGACGCTGACCCCGCGGCCGGCATCGGATGGCGACGCCACACTGGGTATCGAGTCCGATCTCCCTCTGGGGATTACGGCGTTTCGGCGGACCGGGAACGGTCGCGGAGAAGTCGTTCTGGCCCCGGCGCCCGCGACGCACACAGCCGCGCCGGCCGACAGCGCCACCCTGCCCTACTTCGTCTCGGGCGCCGGGCACGAATCCAGGATCGTGCTGATCAACCCGACCGACGCGCCGATGGAGGGCGCGATCAGGTTGTTTGACAGCGCCGGTCAGCAACGACCGCTCGGAACGCCATCCGATGTAGCGTTCTACAGAATCCCGCCCCATTCCAGCCGCACCGTGGCGAGTGACGGCTCCGGGCCGATGGCGGGCGAAGGCTATGCCGGGATCGAGCCGCGTAGCGGCGGCGCCCCCCATGCCGCGGCGCTGATTCTTCGGAGCGCGGGCGGCGATTTCGTCAACGAGAGCCGGATCACAGGCGTTCGTACAGCACGCGTTCAATTCGGGATCGATCTCAATCCGACCCTGATCCGCCATGGCGACATCGATGCCCGCATCGTGGTGGTCAACGACAGTGCCGATCCGGCATCCATCGAGATTTTGTTGAACGGCCAGGCGTTTCAGGACCTGGAGGTCGCCCCGGGGCAACAGCGGACCATAAGCGCGCGTGCGGTGTTCGGCGCCGGCGCCAGGGGCGTGATGGAGCTGCGCAGCAACGTGGCCGTGGCCGTGACGGCGCGCCGGCACGTCACCAACATTCGCGGCGTGGTGGTCGAATCGGAGTTGCCGCCGCTTTCTTCGGGCGCCGTATTCCCGTACGTCCCCAACGGCGGCGGCCTGTCCACCGAGTTCAGGCTCGCCAACGTGTCAGGGGATCGTGCGGAAGGTCAACTGGCATTCCTGAGACCCAGCGGCGAACCGGCGGACGCGACGATCATCCGCTGACCCCGCGGGAGGACGCTGCCGTATCGGCCGGTCGATCCGGACCGGGGTTCGGCGCTCGTTCGCTGAACGCGGCATCCAACTTCTGCACAACGTCCGCCACGCTGATCAGGTCCATCGCGCCGGGGTTGCGAACGCGGCGCCCCCAGCGAATCTCGTCCACGCCCCTGCCGAATGCCTGTTCGACCGCCCGGGGATAGCCGTCGGCAACCAGGTGCTGCGACAGATAGGGACCGGTGCGGTGGCGGTTGGAGGTGGCATACAACCCCACCACGGGGGTCCCCACCGCGGTCGCCATGTGCGCCGGTCCGGAGTCCGGGCAGAGCAGCACCGTGGCCCGTTCCAGCAGCGCGAGCAGTTGCTTCAACGTGGTCTTGCCGATGAGATTGACGATCCCGCAGCGCGCCTGACGGCAAATCTCGCGGCCGTAGTCGCTTTCCAGCCGCGTTCCGCCTCCGCACAGCAGGACCCTGGCGCCGTGCTGCCGCGATGCATGGTCGGCGGCGGCAGCGTAACGTTCGGCACGCCAGTTTCGATAGTTGCGCAGCCTCTGGCCGGTGAGGGGGCTGATGACCAACGTCGGTACCGAGCCATCGATGTGCTGGCTGGCGAATGCCCTGTCGTCTTCAGACAACGGAATATCCCAGCGTGGCTCCCCGGGCTCTATCCCCAACGCACGGGCAAACTCGAACAGGCCGTCCATCACGTGCTGGCGGGGACGGGCGGGAATCCGCCGGTTGCAGAACAACCATTGCCCGTCGCGCGCCCGGGCCCGGTCCATGCCGACCCGTACGTCCGCAGCCACCAGGAGGCTCGCGAAATTGGCCCGCATGGAGGCGTGCATGTTCAGCAGCACGTCGAACCGCCGCTGACGAAGGCGCCTGCGAACGTCCCGGTATCCGGCAAACCCGCGGCGCTTGTCCAGGATCAGGAACTCCACTCCCTCAAGGCCCGCCAGCAACTCGTGCTCGACGCGTCCGACGAGCCAGGTGAGTTCGGTCTGCGGCCACGCGCGTTGAATGGCCCGCACCACCGGCACCGTATGGCACGTATCGCCGATGGCGGACAAACGAAGAATGCAAATCCGCTTCGGCGGAGAAGAAAATTCCAGAGGCACGGGGACCGACGTTGACGACAGTTCAAAAATGATACTGCAATGGAGCGCCCGAGAGCGTTGACGGCACTCACGCTGCTTGCCATTCTCGCGCCGTGACCATCCGCGTACTTGGCATAACCGGGGATCCGGACAGGCCGACGGCCGCCACCTTCATCGGCCTTCGCAGCGCCGGCATCGACCTCCGTGCTGTGCGGACGCCCTCCGAAGCGGCGAATGAAGCGTTGCACGCCGCCGGTGTTCCGTTACTGGATATACCCGTCGATCGCCGGGCTGCTGCCACGGGCGCCCGCCGGCTACGCGCGGAGTTGCAGCAGGGCCGTTACGACATTCTTCACCTGTTCGGCAACCGGGCGCTGGAAAATGGCTTGCGGGCCTCCCGCGGACTGCCTGTACGGATCGTCGCGTACCGCGGCATCGTCGGCAACGTCAGCTTCCTGAGCCCGGTCTCCTGGCGGCGCTACCTCAATCCCAGGATCGACCGCATCGTCTGCGTCGCCGATGCGGTCCGCGACCACTTTCTGAACATGCGCCCGTCCTGGTTGCGAATGCCCGCCGAAAGGCTGGTCACCATTCACAAGGGACACAGCCTGGACTGGTACGCCGACCCCCCGGCCGACCTGCGTGCACTGGGCGTACCGCCGGATGCCTTTACCGTCGTCTGCGTGGCCAACTATCGGCCCCGCAAGGGCATCGAACTTCTGGTCGAAGCCATGCCGGCACTGCCGGACGAGGTCCACCTGCTGCTGGTCGGCCACATGGACTCCCGCGCGCTGCACCGGCGCATCGCCGCGAATCCGGCATCGTCCAGAATCCATCGGCCGGGCTATCTGACCGAAGCGCCTGCGGTTGCGGGAGCGTGCGATGTGGCCGTTCTGCCGTCCATCAAGCGCGAGGGGCTGCCGCGATCCGTAATTGAGGCCATGGCGTACAAGACACCCCCGATAGTCACCGACAGCGGCGGCAACCCGGAACTGGTGGTCGACGGGATCAGCGGCCTGGTGGTCCCGGCCCGCGACTCGGCCGCCATCGCCCGAGCTATTCGCCGGCTGCATGACGACGCCGAACTGCGCAACCGAATGGGCGCCGCCGCACGGGAACGCATCCGAACGCATTTCAGAATCGAGGACACCATCGCAAAGACAGAGGCGCTCTACCGGGACCTGGCGAGCACATGAACGCCCTGTAACCGCCACGCGGGGACAATCCCGCAGGGAATCTGGCAGAATCTACGGACGCAAGCCCGGAGAGCAGTGGAATGCACAGATCAGCCTGGCAGCTCGCATTGCTGCTGCCGCTCGCCGCAGCCCCCGCGGGAGCGCAGAACTGGTTCCAGTACACCAGCGAACAGGACCGCTTCCGAATTTACACCCCGGGGGAATTCCAGGTCGAGGAGATCAGTTTCGCCTCCGAATACCGCGCAACCTTCCCGGCGCGCGTCTACAGCTACGAGGACGACACCGGCAACCGGTTCTCGGTCACGGTGGTGGACTACACCGATTCCCTCAGGATTCATACCGAACGCGCCAGAACCGAGGCCGACTACCTGCTCTACTGGGAAGTGGATATCCGCGCCTCGGTGGCCTATGCCGCGGCCAACATTCGCAGCCGGGGCGGCGAAATCGTGTACGACGCCTACCACTACATCGACCGCGTGGAGGGGCACCAGCTGCACATGGTGAACGAGGACGAGACCCGCACCTACGCGGCCATCTACCTGCACGACAGCCACCTGTACATCGTCGAAGCCACGGTCGCGCCGGGCACGCCGCCGCCGGGCCAGTTCCAGCAGAGCCTGGAGTTCATCGACGAGAACGGCGGCCGGATCCGGTATCAGAATTTTGCCGAGGCAATCAAGGTACGGGGCGCGCCGAGAAGCTGGACCCAGGAAGAGGAAGGCAACCCCAACGGCTGACCGCGCGAGCCGGCAGAAACACGGACAATTATCGGGAGATCGCAATGCAATCGAAAAAGTTCAGGCCAACGCACCGGTTTCACCCATTGACTGCCGCGGCCGCTGTGGCCTGCATGACCGTGCCGGCCCTGGCCCACCACTCCCACGGCAACTACGAGATGACCGAGTACACCCACCTGACGGGAACGGTCACCCAGTTGCACTGGATCAACCCCCACACCTGGATCTACCTCGAAGTGACCGGCGATGACGGCGAGTCAGCCGTCTGGGCACTGGAATCGGCAGGCGCCGGCGGCTTGGTCCGAAGTGGCGTGGAACCCGACGAAGTCAAGGTCGGCGACACCGTGTCGGTACGTTGCCACCAGCTCCGCGACGGCTCCAACGGTTGCCTCCTGGGCTTCCTAACGAACGCGGCCGGCGTAGAAAAGGAGTGGGACTAGCACTCTTGCGCCGCGAGGGCGCGTGCGGCCAATTCTACGGCCTGTACATGATCGCCGTGGACCCGGATGGCTCCATCCACACCGGGGAAGTCGACTCATTCTGGGTGCATCGATTAGCGCCGTCGAACACGCCCAGGGGGAGATTGCTTCAGCAACAAACGGAGCTACCATAGTCACAGAGCGTGGCTCGTCTAGCAGATGGATATGCTCGTCAGCACGTTGCACTTGAAGCTCGTCGTGCCAGCGTCGAGATTGACGATCGATTCTCGGATTCCACGTAGGCCCAGCGCCATGGTACGGCAGGCCGGGTGTCGGGCCCGGGCTCATAAGTCAGATTTCAGCACGATTATGAGGGGTGAGTCGATAACAGTTGGTTTCCTGTACGTACTTTCGACCATCGATCTCGTTACTCGGTGTTCCGGCAAGTACGCTCTGCATATCGGTTACGACTATCGGAGTGTCCAAATAATAAGAGTGCTCGACAAGACCCCCAACAACTGGAGTACAGTCAATCAGCGAAACTTTACCTGGAACGCCACGCGGCACTCGAGGGCCATCATCTCCTAGTCGATCAGGATTGCCCTTGGTTTTGTCCGAGACTGCCATCGCACGATCTTTGCTATTGAAATATACATAGACTCGTTTGGCGAGACGGGGCAAAGGCTTTAACTTATTGTCATGCTCAAAGGCATCGTCGTCCTCATCGGCAGCCATAAGGAGTACTTGGTCAAATAGACGCGCAGGACGGCCCTGTGACTGCGCGATATAATGTTGAACTGTGTGTCGAAGAACATAATTGCCCATTGAATGCGCAATTAGATGGATACGCTGGTCGCAAGATTGTTCCGGTGTTGCGCCACGCAAAAAATCCGCCAACTTAAGCAATCCACGCGCAAAGGCAGGTCCCGAAGCCAAAGCGTCCTGCCGATCATTGGCATAAGCGACGTATGGCATCATGGAGCCGTCGGATGGCCAAGAAAATAAGACCATGTTTAAATGCATCCCGCCTTGCCCTTCTGACAATTTTTGCTTGAGCCTAGCGGCACTGGTCAGGGCCTGATGGAAGCTAACATTGTAACCATGGATAAAGACCACAGTGTCGCACGAGTGATCGATCATTTCCTGACGGACACGCCGAAATACGGTCTCACTACCCAGAACTGATCCCGGGCCATCCTTGATCTTTCGTTCCCAGTCGCTCCGAAGCCTTTCCGGCGCTATTTCGAGTTGGTAATTTTCCAACCTGTCTCCGGACACCTCTGCCACTCCAAATCGCAGATTGGCAAGTCCATCATCGCTGAAGTTAGAACCGAAATCGTCGGGCTTTCGTTTGCGGTTGGGTCGCCTGTTCGTGCCAAAATAGACTGTAGTCATTCAAATCTCCTAGCGTGAACGAAACCAGGAAGTATGCGATAGCCGTTCGCGAAACCATATAGAAGAATGCAAGTTTCCCACCGGGTGCATAATAGCATCGGACCAGCCCTACCGGTTTTACCGGCTTTGAAGCCGCCCCACGGCTGCACTTCACACACACCCAGCACGAGTCTGGCATTCATCACACCATGGTCGACCTCACTGCTCGCGTATGAGAATAGAATTTTGGTGTGTGGTGTATAATATGATTCATTCCGATACAATAGGATGCTAAGGAGCAATTGCTATGGGGGAATCAAATTCTAAAGATACAGTTTCGAGGAGCGGTGGATTGAAGAAGTGGGTTCGAATCAAATTCTCCCATTTTACGGGTCAGATAGTCGGAGCGCTTCTTACGACCGGCGCACTCAGTCTAACTTACATGATCTTCAATGATTATATTTCCCCACCTCCGGACTTATCTGGTAGCTGGAAGTTCACTGTCAGGTACGAAGATACGACATTACCGAGGTATGTTGGTATGCAAGTTACCTACCAAGTATTGCTCATTCAAGAGGGCCTCAATCTAGCCGGTAGTGGTGAGAAATTGTCTGAAAGAGGTCCAAACATTGATGGGAGAGACTATAGAGGTGACACGAGATCAAATATTCAAATCTCGGGGACCATAAAGCGCAATTTTTTTTCTAGTGATCAGTTGACACTTCATTACAACGAAATGGGTAGTCGGCCCAGCTCAACGGTTCACCAAATGGTGCAATGTAGTGAAGGAGAAATGCTGTGTGGATGTTTTAGGAGCACAATTGCAGACACAACAGGTTCAGTCTGGTGGCAACATCGTGGTAGTTTGGAGAACATTTTCGACCCCGTCACTCAACCGACAGACTGCCAAGATTCGGCCTGTATAAATTCTACTTCAGCATGCTTGTAACACGGTCCTTTGGAGTCGTACAAACCTTGCGGATGCGTTAGACAGTAAAGAACCAAGAAACGCGACGTGTAATGAATTCATTGTGATGTCCTTGAGGCATCATCTAAGTCGTCATCCGTAACGCCGCAATTTTTTACATCGAATACGCAATTCAGATTTAGTACGCCTAGTCTTCGCCATTGTCGACGTTGGCCATACCACACCTATTTGGAAATTTCTTTACGACACTCCGAAGTGCCCAATGAGTTCGTTCAAGACTGATCGTGTCTATTTCAAACGCGAATCTAAGTGATATATCTGGCTTACTTATGTCAGAGGCTTTTCCAGACACAAAGCTCGTACCTGATGATGATGCACAAATTTCAATCCGCAACCATTCTTCAAAAGTTGAAAATATTGATTTCGTTCTCGAACCACGCAGCACTTCTTGAAGAGATTCACTAAACTCTAGAAAGTCATCAGTAGTGAGAGACGCGGCGTATCGGGCTTGGAATGGACCAGTTTCAATGCGGATTACACACGATAACCAGTTTGCGTCATGCGAATTAGATGCGTGGGCGTTTTCATAATCTAGGACTTCAATAGACAAATCGCTAGTCTTGCCTTTGATTGGTATAACGGTCATAGCGGGTTGGCGGTAATCACTCTTCCGGACGAATCCAAGATGACTCTCATCTGATGCGTTGCAAAGACACTGGTCCCTCCGCGTCCGCTGGATACAGTGCCTGTTGTAATTGTATCCTCAATCAGACTGGGAGTTAAACCACGTTCTTGCATTCGATCAAGAGCGTGTCCAGTATAGTTGCGGCCCTCAATAGTAGTAGGTTTGTTTGTTCCCGGTGGAACTCTTAGCGGCTTGCCTCTATGGCCTATTGGTGTTCTGGGAGAAACATCCGAACCCTTAACCATTCGTCTTGCGCTTTCCAAAACACCCGAAACTGCACGATCTACGCGAACTCCCACCATAACCGCGCCGGTCGCATGTCCCGTAGCGGGCACAGCGGAAGCCCCATCCAGAATGGCCTCCTGGTAGTTGCCGCGTGCGACGGAGATACCCGCGTTGATCGCATCGGCGGGCTCGCCGAATCCAGGAATCAATCCCACGACCCCGATGACCACCTGGCCGATGTCCAGCGCCGCCGCTGAGAGCACATCCATCGGCAAGTCCGCCGGGCTCTGTTCCTCCCCGATCCCGACCCAGGCGCGGGCCCACTGATAGGACACTGTCACGAACAGGCGCGGCGTCAGCGTCGGGAATCCGAACGCGAACCGGTTCTCCAGACCCCCTCCGCCCCGCGCGCCGCCGTCGGCACCGGGGTCCTGGACGTAGATCATCCGAGAGGGTCTCGAAAGGCTGGGCAGTCCGAACCCGAATCCGTAGCTCCAGATCACCCCCACATTGATCGTGGCGTGCCAGGAGGTGGCCGGCACCGAGCCCGGTCCAAACCCGCCGCGACCGCCTCCGAAGCCGCCGCCGCTGCACAGGCTCGGCGGGCACCCGCCCACGAGCGTGAGCCCCGACGGATCGCTGTAGCTCAACGGGCTGTTCAGCGCGTAGCTGTACGCGTTCCAGCCCTGGCTGAACGACGCATCGGCGACGATGGGATCGGGACTCAGGAACCGCCCGATCGCCGGGTCGTACACCCGACCGTTCATGTGGATGAGTCCGGTCCTCTCCAGGTGCTCGTGTCCGGTGTAGCCGCGCGCGGTGCGTTGCGGGGCCTCTCCGGCCAGCGTTGTGCGCTCGGTATCGGTCATGGCCCGTGTCCAGTCGCTTGCCCTGCGCGAACCGAACGGGTCGTAGGCCTGGATCTTCAACTCCATGCCGCTGGCGTCGGTAACGGATTCCACCGAACCCAGGTGATCCCGGTGCAGGTACTCGAACGCGGCGGTGGGCATCCCGGCTACCGGCGTCGTCCTTACGTGCAGCACTGTGGCGCTGACCGCCGAGGTGGCGATGGAGGCGTTGACAGTATCGCCCACGCGCACGACCTCCCGGTGTGTGCCGGCGTAGTACGCGTGCTCCACCGGGTAGGTGTTGTCCGCGTCGCTGGCGCCCTTCACCTCCCAGGTGGACTTCTTGTAGTAGCGTTGCCCGTCCGGACCGTACAGGAACTCGTCCTTCGCCTTCGGAGTGGCATCGGTCAGGCTGTCCCCGACGGTCACGGTCGTCGGCAGGTGCCGGGCGTTCCAGCCGATGTATCGGTCCTGCGTCGTGGTTCCGCTGCGGTCGTACTGTGTCACTCGTCCCCAGACATCATGCGTCAGGGTGTGGCTCGCCCCGCCGACGGTCACGCCCGTCAGCGCTGTCAGCGGAGGCTGTCCAGACCCGCCGTTGCCGTAGGTGTAACCGCTCGCCCCGGTGTCCCCGCTCACAGAACTGGTCTTGGTCTTTAGGTTACCGAGGCGGTCGTAAGTCATCGACAGCGTTCTTGCGCCGGCGTTGCCCGTCAGGTCCGTCACCGCGCTTCTCAGCCGGTCCAGCGCGTCGTAGGCGAACGTCTCTGTTTTGGCGTTCATCCCGCCGCGGTGGCTGATGCGGCTCTTGAGTATCCCGTTGCTCTGCCAGGCGTAATCGGTGTCCTGCAGCACCGTCGTGCCCGCTGTGGTGTCGATGCCGGTGAGCCGGCCCGAGTTCGGATCGAACGCGCGCACCGTGGACACCCCGTTGGCGTAGGTCTCGCGGGTGACCTGCCCGTAGGCGTTCATCGCCCGGTAGCGCTCGAGCATCGAATTGCTCGCCGTGTCGGTAAGCGATTCCAGGTACCCGCGCGCGTTGTAGTCCGAACGCGCCGTCAGCCCCGTGGGGTACGTCGTGGTGCGCAACCGCCCGTGCGTGTCGTACGTGTGGCTGTGAGCGTAGGTCTTGCTCGTCGTGCCGACCTTCAGCGCCGTGGTGGAGCTGGACAGGCGGGACTGGGTGTTGTAGGCCAGAGTTTCCTTGAAGCCCGGGGTCGTGCCGCATTCGGCGACCGTGCTGCTGTGGTTGTAGCAGCGCGTGCCCAGGGCGCCCTTGCCGTTGGCCGGGTCGTACGTCCACTGCGCCACCCCGCCGGGGTCGTCCCGTTTCTTGAGCCGTCCGAGCAGGTCGTAGCCGTAGGTCGTGGTGTACGTGCCCTCGGTCCTCTGGCGCAACTCGCCCAACGCCGTGTAGGCGAACGTCACCGTGCCGAAGTTCGGGTGCACCACGCGCGAGCGGTTGCCGGCCACGTCGTGATCGAAGTCCGTGGTGACGGTGTCGGTGCGGCTGGGACTCGTGCCGGGCGAGGCCGTGTTCCATACGCTGATCTTGTCGGGCAGGCCCGAACCGTCGTAGGTGTACGTTGTGTGCGCCTTGTCGGTCACGGCCGCGGCGCCGGTCGCGCCCAGCCCGTCGACGCTTCGGACCAACTCGCCCAGTACGTTGTAGATCCGCCGTGTAATCTGCGTGGCAGGAGTGCCGGTGGCGGTATTGCTCAGCGTCTCCGTCACCGTAACGTTGACCCGATGGTTGGTCTGACCGGTGTAACCGATTGCGGTCGAGCCGCCGTCGGGCTGCGCCACGCGAATGACGCGGTCGCGCACGTCGTAGGTATACGTGGTGTACGGCGCCGAGGCATTGAACCCCGTCGAGGTGTAGGGCTCGCTGACCCATCTGACCCGCCCGCGCCTGTCGTAGACGAAGTGTTGGCGGTAGGCGCCTGAGCCGGAAAACGCCTCGACTGCAGTGTGGATCAACCGCCCAAGCTTGTCGAGATACTCGACGGACTTCGGACTGACCTGAGAATCGGTGCTCACCCACATGGCGGGGCTCACGCCTGAGACGCTCGGGCAGGTCACCTGCCTGGAGGGACAGGTGCCATAGGCGGTCTTGATCACCACCCCGTCAGGCGTGGTGCGGGTTTTCTCCCGGCCAAAAGCGTCGTAGCTTACGCGCGTGATGCGTCCATTGGCGTCGGTGTAGCGCGTCGGCAGGCCGAAGCGGGCATCGTGGGCAAAGCCCTCGATGTGCCCGAGCGCATTGGTCACGCTGGCGGGGTAACGCCCGTTGCTGAAGCTCGTCGCCGACGTTGTGCGGCTGGCGACGTTCGCGCCGAAGACGTTGACGCTGTTTAGTAAGCCAGTGGCGGTGTACCCGTAGTCAGTGGTCAGCCGGTGCTGGGTATCGCCGGGGAACCTTGTGACGGTATTCACACGGTTGGTCTGGCCGTGTCGGGTGAATGTGGCCGTCTGGGTCCGTTCGGCTGTGGCGCTGGCGCCCTTGTGATGCGCGACCTGTACACGGTTGGCAAAGCCGATCAGCCAGCGGTTGGCCGTGATGAGATTTTCCAGGCTGACGGTGGACACCGTCTTGCGCTGAACGCCTCCGACGGTGTACGTCGGCGCATCCCCCCACACGGTGCCGGCACCGGACGCTGTAACACTGTGCCCGGTGGTGACCGTCTCGGTCGCCGAACCCAACAGGTTGCCGCTCAGCGCAAGCGTGGTCTGGCGCTGGGTCACGCCCAGGGTCGTGGCGCCTTCGTAGAGCCAGTCAGTCGACCGCTCCACGTACGGCAATACCGTTCGCGCGCCGCCTGAGTGCGTGAGGGTTTTCTGCACATGGTCCATGACTCGCTTGGAGAGGATCCGCGCACTCGACGTATACGTGCCCTGGTACTGGTGCACGGCGGCGATCTCGCCGAAATACGGGTAGTCGAGCCGGTATTGGGTATAGGTCACGACGCCCGATTCGACGTCGGTCTCCCGCGTGGCGTAGAACCCGAGATAACCCCAGTGGCGTGTGCTAGCGAACCCGCGGCCGTGATAGGCGTAGTTGGTGTCGTGCCAGCCATTCCGTCCGTTGGAACGTCTCACGCGGGTCACCACCGTCTTCACCGCACCGCCGTCGGACGGGGCCGTTTCCCCCGCGCCCAGGGGCGCCGGAGCAAGATCGGCCACATCGGCTGGCTTGGTGGGCGTTCCGAACGGTCGTTCGCTGAAGAGGAACGCATGAGTGCCGCTCTTGGTGAGCGAGTCGTACTCGAACTGCGTGGTCCGGCCCAGCGGATCGGTGAAGGACGTCACGCCGGTTACCGTGTAAGGCACAGTGCCCACTGGTTCCTCCCAGCCCACTGCGATGGGCTTGAGGCATTCCGGCATCAATCCTGAGGTGTCGTAGCCACAGAGTTGGATCTTGTCCAGGCGCTGCCAGCCCGCGTCGGTGGTCAGGCTCTTGAACCGGTATGTGCGCACCGGCTTGGAGTCCAGCACCACCTGCACGGCGTACAGCCGCAGGTCCTGCGTCTGAGCGACCCCTTCGGTGACCGGGCCCATGTAGACGGCATCGATATCCGAGCGGGGCACGTAGTGGAAGGCGATCGCTGCATCGTGCGCGCCGGTGACGCCGTTGACCGTACCGTACATGACGCGCGCAGGATGGCGGACGGCATTGCGCTCATCCTCCAGGTACGAATACTCCATTGTGTTGCCGAACGCATCAGTATGCTTGCTGATCGACCACATGTAATGGGCAGTGGCTCGTTCCTCGTAGTAGTCATTGCTGCCGAACAGTTCGCGTTCCGCATCGGAGTCGCCGCCGTTGACCCGTACGTAGCGGATGTGCTTCAGGCGGCTGTCCCCGGAACGCCCATACTCCCGCACAGAGCCGTCGGGCAGCCTGACCTCGAACCACAACTCGTTGCGACGGTCGCTGTCCGTCGGACCCTTGATCTCGATGCGTGCGAAGCTGTCGCGCAAGCTGCGGTACCGGGCGCCGTAACGCATGTGCGTGCCGGATGTGAGCACCAGCGGTTCGCCGTCCAGGCACAGACTGGCAGTGTCGGCGATTGTCAGCGTGCGCCCTGCCGGCTGGTTCTTGATGCAGCGCCGTATAGTGGAAAACCCGCTCACCCGCCAGCCGTAGCCCAGCGTGTCGCCCGGCAGCGAGGCGTCAAGGCGCGTGCGTTCGCGTCCTCCGCCGTAGTCGATCGAGAGCATCGGCTCCAGGCCGTTCACACCAGGCGCGGGCTCGATCGGAATGTTGATGTAGGCATCGCCGCCCTTGGTCACACCGGTGTCGTAAGGCAGGGTACCTGCGATAGTATTGGTTTCCAGGCTGTCCTCGGTATCGTATTTAACCGTGACCGAGATCGGATCCCATCCGGTCTCCCGGCAATACCCGGCGTTGCCTGCCGGGGCGGCATAGCACGCGGCCAATCGGTAGCGGTATTCTCCGGCGGGCCGGTCGGTGAAATGGTACCCGTTGCCAGTTACGCCGGCCGCATGATGCCACGTTTCCCCACCGTCGGTGCTTTCCTGCAGCCGGTACGACGGAGTGTTGGCCAGTGGCGTCCAGCTCACGGCGTAGTCGCCTGTCCGGCTCGTTTGAGGAATCGCGACCAGCGCCCCAGGCGGCATGTACAGTACCGTGTGAATGTCGTTGGGCTCGCTGCACGTCGTCGTCTCGTCAGCCAGGCAGGCGCTCACGCGATAGCTGTGCGGGCCGGGCGTCGTGAGGCCGGATATTGCCCGCGATGTCATGCCGCCGGTACCGGCGACCGTCGTCCAGGCCGCGCCGTTGATGGATTCTTCCAGTTTGTACAACACGCTTTCTGTCGTGTCTGAAGCGGTCCACGTCAGCGTGAATGAGCCGTCGGTGGTGCGCTCCGGGCCGGTGATCGAACCCGGAGGTGGAGGAGCGTTGGTCACGTTCACGGTCACCGTGTCGGTCACCGCCGTGTTTTGGCCGTCGCTGACGGACAGCGTGAAGGTCAACACACCGACAGTGGACGGTGCGGTAAACGTCGGGCTCGACGCAGTCGTACTGCTCAACGTCACCGTGCTGCCCGAGGCTTGGCTCCATGTGTATTGGAGTGGCAGATTTTCCGGATCGCTACTGCCGGTGCCGTCAAGCGTCACCATTTGATCAGTGCGTACCATCTGGTTCTCGCCCGCTTCGGCCACCGGCGGATCGTCGTCCGCGACGACATGCACGGTGACGGTGTCGGGAGCGGAGGCGACCATGTCCGAATTGGTGACCACCAGCGTGAGCACCAGGTCCCTGCTCGACACGAAGTTCGGCGCAATGAACGTCGGGCTCGCCACTGCAGGGTCGCTGAACTCCACCGAGACTTCGGACGGCCCGCTCCATGCATACGTCAATGTTTTGCTGTTGGGGTCGGAACTGCCTGAACCGTCCAGCGTGACGGTATCGCCCTCATTCACGGCGCTGTCGCCGGTCTGATCGTCGCCCGCGTCCGCGGTGGGTACCGCTGCGTTCGAAACCGTTATGGTGACAATGGATGGATCGGAGTCCTCGATCTTGTCGTTGACCACCAATTGGTATTCAAGCGTCAGGCTCGTCTGCCCCGCGGCCAATTGCGGCGCGGTGAGCGAAGCGGTCGCCATTGAGGAATCGATTAGGTCGACTGTTGTGCCCGGGCGCTTGCTCCACGTATAGGTGAGTGCATGGCCGTCCGCGTCGGAACTGCCCGAACCGTCGAGCATCACTGAGGCGCCGGGCGTCACTGTCTGGTTCGCCCCGGCGTCAGCCACGGGTTTGGTATTGACGGTCACGGTGACGGTGTCGGGATCGGAGTCCTCGGTGCCGTCGTTGACCGTAAGCGAGAACTCCAGCGAGCCAGCCGCAGACGGCGCGGTGAAGGTAGGGCTGACGGCAGTGGCGCTGCTGAGCGTCACCGTGGCAGCGGGGGTCTGGATCCAGGCATAGGTCATGGAATCGCCGTCGCCGTCGGAACTGCCCGAACCGTCCAGCGTCTCCGTCGCGCTCGGGCGCACGATCTGATCATCGCCCGCATCGGCGGCGGGTTTAGAGTTGACCTCTACGGTGACGGTTTCGAGGTCAGAGTCCTCGGTACCGTCGTTAACCTTGAGGGAGAATACCAGCGAGCCCGCCGTGGATGGCGCGGTGAAAGTGGGGCTGGCGACGGTGGCGCTGCTGAGCGTCACCGCGGTACCAGAGGTTTGGCTCCAGGCGTATGTCAAGGAGTCCCCGTCGGCATCGGAACTGCCCGAACCGTTCAGCGTGACCGTCGCGCTCGGACGCGCGATCTGGTCCTCACCGGCGTCGGCCACCGGGGCGGTGTTGGCCGGCGGCGAGACCGTCATCGTGACCGAAGTACCGAGATCCGCGCACCCGGTGTAGGCGCTGGGGGGAGCGTTCGAGTTGC
>VYEH01000109.1:0-1484 GCA_009843005.1 Pseudomonadota bacterium
TGACCGAGACGATCGAGCGGAGCCGCTCCTGGATCGTGACCCCGGGCGAGCGCGTCATGCCCTTCGACTGCATCGATCCGTACGCCGATCAATAGAACTGAAGCATCGTCACTGCACGATGGGAGTATCGACATGAAGATCAAGTTTTCCCATGCGCTTCAGCTGCTCGCGGTCGCCGTCGTTTCGGCGGCGCTGACCAGCCGGTTCGTGGACGCACAGGATTCTGAAGAGCCGCCGCTGACGCTGACGCATATTGGCGTTAACGTCGCCGACGTCGACACGGCGGTCCGTTACTACACGGAGGTCATGGGGCTTCCCGAGGCAAACCGCAGGTACGACGACGAGGGCAACCTGATTCTGATCTTCCTGCAGCTCGGCGAGAACTCGCGGCTCGAGATAAATCCTGCGACGCCTGAAAACCCGCCGGGGCTCGGTCACTTCGGCGTGAACGTCCCGGACCTGGCCGCGGCAAAGGCCCTGTACGGCGCCCGCGGCGCCGAAGTCTCCGATACCATTACCAGTCCAAGCGGCGCGCAGTTCGCTTACGTCACCGGCCCGCACGGCGCCGTCATGGAGTTGCTTCAGACGCGGTCCGAATAGCTTCGCCTGAGGGTACCGCCAATGCGTTTGGCAAGGTACGAAGTCTGCATGTCTACAAGAGGAAACGTCGAAATGCCCAACCCAACAGCAATTACGAAGTGGTTGCCGATGCTCATGGCTTCAGTCACGGTCTGGCAGTCCACTTCGGCACACCATTCCCGCGCGGGCTTCGATTTGGGTAATGAGACCCGCTTGAGCGGGACGGTCACCGAATTGAACTGGGCCAATCCCCACATTTACATGAGAGTGGATCTCGACAATGGTGAAAACTGGCTGTTTGAAGGTCACTCGGTGCCCGGCGCACAGGGGTTGGGCTGGACTCGCGACACCGTATTGGCTGGAGACGAGATCACCATAGGCGCGAATGTGGCCCTCGACCCCGACCAGAAGTTCGCGCTCATGAACTGGATCATCACCCGCGACGGCGTCGCCCAGCGGGCCATGCCGGGAGGGCAGGTTCCCGAGGATGTCCTGCGGGATCGGGTTGCTTCGGCGGGTCAGGGTGCCGCGGGGGGTCCGGGCGCTCCGGGCGGGCCAGCCGGGATGGACAGTCGAGGCGGCATGGGCGGACCGGGCGGCGGTCCTTCAGGGGCGGATCGCACCCCTGGAAACCCCAACGCTCTGCCATCAACGGAATTAAGCGGCAATTGGGCGGCGGATCTAAGGGTGCGGAACCTGGCAACGGGCGTGTTCGACCCGAATCGCAATCTGCCGTTGAATGCGGCCGGTCAGGCGGTTCTGGATGCTTACAGTGACGAAGACAACCCGGCCTATCAGTGTCTGCCCGGCAGCAACTTTGCCGGCGCCATGAACGGACCGTATGACAATCGCATCGAGCGCTTTGACGATCGACTGGAAATCACCAAGGAAAGCCTTACAAACGT
>VYEH01000109.1:1494-6975 GCA_009843005.1 Pseudomonadota bacterium
CGTCTATACCATCTGGCTGGGAGAGGAAAACGGGCCTGACGATCATGAACCTGATCGCATTGGACTGTCCGTAGGCCATTTTGCGGATGAGCGCACGCTGGTATGGCAAACAACGGGCTTCGCGCCATCCAGGTGGGGGATCAGTCGCGGAGTCGATTCCAGCGATCAGAAAGTGGTCGATGGGCGCTTCGAGCTGGGGGAAGACGGCATGACGCTGAATGTGACCACCGTTACCACCGACCCCGTCTACCTGACCGAGCCGTTGAGTCGGTCATTTACGGTGCACAAGAACACTGATCGGGAATTCGATCCCGTGCCATGCGATCCGGCGGCCAGTTCGAGGCACATCACCCTGGAGTGATTCAGGCACATCTCAAGGGCCGCGCCGTCGCAGCTATTGATTAAAACTGGTCTGCGAGTTCAGCCACCGAAAGTTCTGCATCCGCTCAGAACCAGGGCGTGCACTGGTAAGTCTTGACTTCCTCGCCCGGAACCCAGGTCCAGTAACCGTCCAGCGCGATGGTCTCCGTGAAGGTTGCCGGATCGGTTACCGTGATCTCGTAGTCGAGGCGGCTTGCGTCCGGACTCAGAGCAAAGCGCTCGACGATGTCCACGTCCATGCTCTGGGGCGTCCCGACATCGTCGAAGAACGGCCAGTCGATCTTTGCGGTCTGCACGACGAGGGTGTCGCCCTCCCAGCGGCCGACCGAATAGCCCTGACGGGTAAACACCTGGCTCTCGGGATCGTCGTAGTCGGCCATGTGGATCGTGCGCACCACGGACCACTCTTCCACCCGCAGTTCGATATCGTCCCCGTCTGCAACGAACTCGATGGGGTAGGGGTTGTCCATGATGCCGGGCATGCCCTGCTGTAAGCACTTCAGGGCGGTATCGTCCGTGACCGGATCGTATCGGTCCCGGGCCGCCTGGGCCGCCTCGGTATAAGGGAGTTCGAAGCCGGTGGCCGAGTCGTTGACATGATCGCCGTAGGCCCGCCCGCGGCTCCAGACGCGGAAAATCCCTTCAGGCTCCGGCCCCGCCGACGCCTGAAGCAGGTCGGGACGCGAGCCCACGCCGCGCAAGGCGACGCTCTCGCCGTCCGCACGGCGCACGGATGAAGCATACAGCGCCATCTGGCCGCGACTCGAGGGCCGTCCCACAACGGTGACGTCCGTTCCCACCTCGAGCACATCCCGGCTGATTCCGTTTCTGGCCATACCGTTTGCGGCGCCGGATTCGATCGTCCAGGTTTCCACCTCATTGTCGTCGTTAATCGATTCCACAGTGAAACTGATATGCGGATTCACCCAGTTGACTTCGGTGATGGTCCCGGCGACCTCACCGGTGGCATCCGGTTCGTAGAATGCGGCTATCGAGTGATGAGCGTTTGCCGCCAGGGGAATCGACAGGAAGAAAAACACGCTGATTCGGATCATGGAATTTCTCGCTTTTGGTTCTCCATTACCCTGCCAAGTGTAATACACACCAAACTCGGCAGGCATCGGACGCTGGCGAGGAAGTGCCAGTGGGGCCTGGAAACCGGCTCAATCAGCATGCGTGACCGTTACGGGACCTGCGACCCGGCGGAAACGATCGCGGTTAGAATTGTCCAAGTCTGCAACGTACGTTTTCCAACCAGGGCCCGAATCCATGCGAATTTCTTCGATCGAAGGCAATCGCCAGCGGCTGGACGGGGGTGCGATGTTCGGCAATGCACCGCGGGCGTTGTGGTCCCGATGGATGGAACCGGACGAACATAACCGGATCGAACTGGCTTGCCGCGCGATCCTGGCCGAGGATCTGGACGGCAGGAACGTGCTGTTCGAGACCGGTATCGGCATGTTCTTCGAACCTCGGCTGCGTTCCCGATACGGTGTGATCGAGGATGAGCACATGTTGCTGCGTTCGCTACAGGCTCGCGGCATTTCCCACGAGGACATCGACGCGGTGGTCCTCAGTCATCTGCACTTCGACCACGCGGGCGGCATGCTGTCGGCGTACCGCGAAGGCGAAGCGCCGCAACTGCTGTTTCCCAATGCGCGCTATCTGGTGAGCGTGGAGGGCTGGGAGCGGGCGCGGAATCCGCATCCGCGGGACCGTGCGTCGTTCATCCCGGAATTGACGTCCCTGCTCGAATCAAGCGGCCGGCTGGAACTGGTGGAGGGCGAGTACTCGCCCGCGCTGGGGCCAGCGGTCCGGTTCGTTTACAGCCATGGGCATACGCCGGGACTGATGTTGGCCGAGATCGGTGGCGACGGGGGCGTCGTGTTCTGCGCGGACCTGATTCCCGGCAGGCCCTGGGTGCATGTGCCCATCACCATGGGTTACGACCGCTACCCGGAGCAGCTCATCGACGAGAAACGGGCGTTCCTGGAGGACAAGGTGGCGCGGGGCGTGCGCCTTTTCTTCACTCACGATGCCGAATGCGCGATGGCGCTTCCGACGAAGGACGAGCGCGGCCGTTTCACCACCACTGAGGAATGGGTCACAGTCGACGGATTGGCGCTCGCGGCCTGACCGCGCTTTGCAGGGCCTTCCACTCGACGCGAATTTTCTCCGCCAGGCAAAGTTGGCCCGCCGCCCGAACCCAGTTGTGTTGCGAGGCGTTCTCGAAGCGGACGGTATCCCATCCGAAGTAACTTTCCTGCAGCGCATCCGCTGCGAACCGCGCGGCCAGTTCAAGCGCGATGGTGAGCGTGGCGTCCGGCAGGGCCTGCCACTCATCTTCTGACAGCAAGTCGGGCGCCCCGCGCGAGTAGCCTTCAATGGCGGCACGAAAAAACGGCACGGAGAATGTCGTCTCCGCCGTGTCTTCGCCCAGGGGGTTGCACCAGGAGCGGAGCGCGTCGCCCAGTTCAAGGACGATCGGCATCGATGCCACCGAATCCAGGTCAACCAGGCCGATGCCCTCATCGGTGTCGGGATCGAATATGAAATTGGAGATCTTCGGGTCTCCGTGCACGATCCGTTCGCGGGTCAGCGGTAATTCCGGGAGACGGCGGGCCAACTCCAGGATCCGTTCGGCAAGTGGCTTGACCCTGTCGAATTGCGAATGATCCCCGTGAGCGGCGAGTGCGCGCCTCAGATTCGCGAGGTGTGCGGCGGTGTCATGGACGCCCAACCGCGGGTTGGAGAACGTGTGATCGAGGTCGCTTACGGCATTGTGAAATCGCCCCAGCAGGGTGCCGGCTTCGCTGGCTTGCCGGGCGTTCTGCAGGGTGTCTCTGGATACGCCAGGCAAGTACGTCAACACGCGCCAGACCTCGCCCGCCGCCTGCAGAGCCGGCGCGCCGTCCGTGGTCGGCACGATGAGGGGAGTGGGCATGCCCTTGTCCCGCAGATGCCTGGTGACCGTATCGATGTCGCTGTTGATCGTCGCGGGGAACATGGGATTGACACGCTGCAGGACGAAGCTCTTCCCTGACGGCGTGTCAACGCGCCAGCTCGCGTTGATCAGTCCGGACTCAAACCGCGTCAGTTTCCCGCCGGAGAGCCCGAACGATTTCAGCACTGCGGCGCTAACCGTCATGGAGCCGACTCCCCATGCCGCGATGCCGTACGTAACGCGTCAGCAAGCGTTTGGACTCATGTGGATTGCGTTTTCTGCCGTTTCTGGAGACGATCAAGTCGTTGGGCTCAATTCTTTGTGTCAGGGTTAGAGCTTAGAGCAACAGACGATAAGCGGCGAGGGCATGGAATCGATCCTTATTGTTGGCGGTGCGCGGTCGGGCAAGAGTCATCGGGCCCTTGAACTGGCTCGGGACATGGCCCCGGACCGGGTTTTCATCGCTACTGCGGAACCATCGGATGCGGAGATGGCCGAGCGCATCGAGCGCCATCGCGTAGACCGAGGGTCGGGATTCAGCACCGTGGAGGCGCCCCTGGAACTGGTCGAAGCGCTCGAGGCCGCCGCTTCTCCGCATCGTGTCGTTGCCGTAGACTGCCTGACATTGTGGCTCTCGAACCTGATGCACTACGGTCGGGATGTGGATGCGCAGACGGCTGAGCTCACCCGCTTCCTCGCCCGTCCTCCCGGGCCGGTCATTTTGGTATCCAACGAGGTGGGTATGGGCCTGGTGCCGGGTACGCCGCTCGGCCGCGGGTTCCGCGATGCCCAGGGATCGTTGAACCAGGCAGTCGCGGCGGTCTGCCAACGGGTCGAACTCATGGTCGCGGGACTGCCAATGGTGCTCAAGGGCTGAGCGCCTCCCTGAGCCGATGTGCCTCGTTGGCGTTCCCGGGGAGCCCGATGCGCAAGTGACGCGTCGACCACTGGAAGCGTCGAACGTAGATGCCACGGTGAGCCAATTGCTGCCATAGTCCACGGGCGTCCGCCACTTCTGCGAAACGAAACAGGTCGGTACCGCCCACCACGCGGCACTGGCGTTCCTGCAGCAGTTCGTCAAGGCGCCGCCGCGCCTCCGCGAGCCGGCGCCGCGTCGCGGTTTGCCAGGCCCGGTCCGAGTAAGCGGTGGCGCCGATGGCGAGAGCCGGGGTCGACACGCTCCAGACGCCCATACGGGCCTGCATGCGATTGCGCACCTCCACGGGGGCTATCAGAGCGCCGAGGCGCAGGCCTGCCAGTCCGTAAAACTTGCCGATGGAGCGCAGCACGAGCAGATGATCGGCACCGCCTTGCCGCGCCCGGCTCAGATCGGGTTCGAGGTCCGCAAACGCTTCGTCGATGACCAGCCAGCCACCACGCTCGCCCAGACGACGATGCGCTGCCTCGACTTCATTCGGTTTGAATCGCCGCCCGTCCGGGTTGTTCGGATTGCAGATCACCACGGCATCCGCCGATTCGGCTTGGGCCAGAGGGTCGGGCGTTTCGACCACTTCGCACCCTGCGGCACGCCAGACGCGCGCATGATCGCCATAGCTCGGCGCCAGGATGGCAACGCGTCGGGGTGCGATGACGGTCGGCAGCAAACGGATGAGCAATTCGCTCCCGGGGGCCGCCAGAATCGCGTGTTCGGGCGATCCGAAGGCCGTCGCCATGGCTTCGGTGCAGCGGGCGTAGTCCTCTCGGGTGGGCAGCCTGTGGAGACTTTCGAAATGGCTTTCCCGGGCCGGCCAGGGCCAGGGGTTGATGCCCGTGGACAAGTCCAACCAGGGTTGCGGCGCGTCCGGAAAGAGGCGGTGCATGGCATCGAGGGCTCCGCCATGAACCTCGACAGGATTCATGAGGTTAATTGCAGCGCAGCGATACCGGCCAGCACCAGTGCGGCGAGGGCCAGCGCCTTGCAGTACAGCGTCAGGCCGCTTCGCAAGTCATCCGGTCCAGGGTCGCTTGCCCGGGCGTTGAGCCAGGGCTCTGCCGACTTGGCGCCTCCATAGCTGCGTGGGCCCGAAAGCCGCACGCCCAACGCGCCGGCGACCGCACTCTCGGGCCATCCGGCATTCGGTGAGCGAAGCCGGCCCGCGTCGCGCCACATCACGGCAAAGGCCCCGGGCCTGAGGCTCGCCGCCGCGACCAGCAGC
>VYEH01000315.1:0-251 GCA_009843005.1 Pseudomonadota bacterium
GGACGGACGCGTTGGTGCCCTCGATGAGTTTCAGCAGTGCCTGCTGCACGCCCTCGCCGGAAACATCCCGAGTAATTGACGGGTTGTCCGACTTTCGCGAAATCTTGTCGATCTCGTCGATGTAGACGATTCCGGTCTGCGCGCTATCCACATCGTAATCGCACTTCTGCAGAAGCTTCTGGATGATGTTTTCGACATCTTCGCCCACGTACCCCGCCTCGGTGAGGCTCGTTGCGTCGGCGATCGTGACT
>VYEH01000315.1:261-2038 GCA_009843005.1 Pseudomonadota bacterium
CGTTGAGAATGCGCGCCAGCGTCTACGCGAGCAGGGTCTTGCCGCAGCCCGTCGGGCCGATGAGGAGAATATTGCTCTTCGCCAGTTCGACGGCATCCCGGTTTCTGTTGTCCGAAACGCGGGGATCCAGTCGCTTGTAGTGATTGTAGACCGCGACCGAGAGCACCTTCTTCGCGTACTGCTGGCCGATCACGTATTCGTCGAGAACGGCCTTGATCTGCTCGGGAATCGGAAGTTTCGCCTGCCCGCGTTCGGTACGCTCATCCAGTTCCTCGCGAATGATGTCGTTGCACAGTTCAACGCATTCGTCGCAGATGAACACCGAAGGCCCGGCGATGAGCTTGCGCACTTCATGCTGGCTCTTGCCGCAAAACGAGCAATAGAGCAGCTTGCCGCCGTCGCCCTTGCCGCGGGAACCTTCACTCATCGGGCATACCTTGTCCGGTAACTCATCGTGTTCCTAGCGTTATAGCATCCCCATGAAGCGTCTGCCAAGCGCGCCCATGGGCCTTCAGCGGCAACTTCCGGCGCAATCTCACCGGCACCTAATCGGATTTGTCCGATGTTCGCTGCTCCAGAACCTTGTCGATCAAACCATATTCGACAGCCGCGTTTCCGTCCATGAAGTGGTCCCTGTCGCTGTCCGCCGCGATTCTTTCAATTGTCTGGCCTGTGTGTTTCGCCATGATTGCGTTCAGCTTCTCGCGCAGGTTCAGTACTTCCCTGGCGTGGATGTCGATATCCGATGCCTGCCCCTGGAACCCGCCGCTGGGCTGATGAATCATGATGCGCGAGTGGGGCAGGCAGAATCGCTTGCCCGGCTCGCCGCCGGCCAGGAGCAGCGCGCCCATGCTTGCGGCTTGTCCCACGCACATGGTGCTGACTTCCGGCTTGATGAACTGCATCGTGTCGTAGATCGACAGGCCGGCGGTGATGACTCCGCCCGGCGAATTGATATAGAGGTGAATATCCTTGTCGGGATTTTCCGACTCGAGGAAGAGCAACTGGGCGACCACCAGATTCGCCACGTTGTCGTCAACTCCACCCACTATAAAGATGACCCGGTCCTTCAGCAGTCTCGAGTAGATATCGTAGGCGCGTTCTCCCCGGGCGGTCTGCTCCACCACCATGGGAACCAGATTGAGGCCCTTAGTGCTCACCGGATTCTCCCTGGCCATAACAATAGATTCTCTCGCTCATGCGTCCCTGGCGGCCGTTACGCCATGAACTCCTTGAAACCAATTCTCTTTTCCCGTGTTTTGCCATGCTGGATGATGTAATCGGCGACCTGGTCTTCCAGCACGCCCGATTCCACCTGCGACATGAGTTCGGGACTGCTCCTGTAAGTCTGTGCCACGCGCTGTGCATCTTCATAGGGCGCCGACAACTCCTTGATACGTTCGCTCACGCGGCCCCGGTCCAGTTCGATCTCGTGCTTGCCGATTGTTTCGCGCACCAGCAGGCCAAGCGTCACGCGGCGACGGGCCGCGGCCTCGAAACCGGACGCAGGCGGCGCCTTCTCCTCATCGTCAATGCCCATCCGCCGCATGGCCTCCGCCCGCATGGCGGAAGTCTCCTCCTGTACCAGTACCGAAGGCACTTCGATCTTGTTGAGCTTCAGCAGCGCCTCGAATGCCGCAGCCCTCGAAGCCGCCCTCAGCCGCTCATTCATTTCCCGTTCCATGTTGCTGCGCAATTCGGCCCGTAACTCATCGACGCCTCCTTCCTCGATGGCCATGGCCGCGAGAAACTCCTCATCGACTTCCGGATGGTGCTT
>VYEH01000315.1:2048-6228 GCA_009843005.1 Pseudomonadota bacterium
ACCTGGCCGCCCCCGACGACCACCGGGACCTCCTTGCCCTCCCCACCTTCAAAGGGCTCGCCGCCGACCGTACCGTTGAAATCGACGACGACCCTGTCGCCTGCGGCTGACTTGCGATCGACGGGAAGCCATTCGGCGCGCTGTTCCCTGATCGTTTCGAGCATCTCATCCACGTCGGATTCGAGCACTTCCACCTTCGGGATTTCCACGGTCAGGGACTCGGCCGGCTTCAACTTGATCTCAGGAAAAACTTCAAACGTGGCCCGGTAACTGAAATGATCCTCGCCATCCGCGGAAATGGGTTCGATTTGGGGCCCACCCGCGGGATTGAGTTGTTCCTGCTGAACCGCGCGAGCGTAACTGGATCGAATCACGTCCGATACGACTTCGTTTCGAATCTGTCCGCCATAGCGCTGACGAACGATCCTGGGGGGCACCTTGCCCGGGCGAAATCCCTTCAGCCGCGCAGTGCGGCCGACCTTCTTCAGCCGCGTGTCGACCTCACGCTCGATTTCGTCCGTTGGCACGCGAACGGTCATCTGCCGCTCCAGTCCCTTTCGTCCCTTTACCGAGACATCCAGCGTATCTGTCTGTGTCGTCGCCACTTGTCCTTGAGCCCCAGTCGTATTGCGATTCCCGGCGGTTGATGCGGGGCGGCGCCTGGTGCGAAAGGGGAGACTCGAACTCCCACGGGTTGCCCCACTGGATCCTAAATCCAGCGCGTCTACCAATTCCGCCACTTTCGCCGCAAACGGGCGACATTATAGCCGACACGGTTTCTGCGCCGGCGTCGGCCGCTTATGCGAACAACTCCCCCACGGCCCTGTAGGCCTGGTCTATAGCGGTGTCGAAGGTGAACCGCGCGCCGGCGTCGGAATTGGCAATCGCGATGCGGTGGAACGGTTGCCTGGCCACCAGATGGGGCTCGGGACCCTCCCCGTCCCAGCCGCGTACCGGGTCCGGCGTCCAGGCATAGCCGTGGGGATGGCGGTTCACGGTCATCGCGGCGATATCGTTTGCCGGGTCAAACCCGCCGGGACCCAGGAGACCGGCAAGTTGCTCGCGTACCGACCGCTCGATCTCCCTGAACGGTGTCATGGTGATGCGCAGATGACCGCCTTCGTTCTGATCCGCCTTGCTCATGCCGGGATTCGTCGGCGCCCACTCCAGGTGCAGGATGATGGGCCGGTCGGGATCGTCCGGCTGACGGTAACGCCCGATGCTCGTCGGGAAGTCCACGAATGCCATGGAATGCAGGCAACCCGGACAGTACGCCCCGCCGAATCCCTGCGCCTTCACGGCATGCCAGTTCCCCAGCACCACGTTGCTGTAAACCAGCGGCGACTTGATCAGCCGGTACATGGCCCGGCGCTGCGCTTGGGGCAGCGTAGGACACAGGTGCGGAATCATCATGTTGTAGCAGGCCAGTACGACCTGCCCGGACCGGGCGCGATAGGCACGGCCGTTGGTGAAATAGGTCACCAGCACCTGCCGCGACCGTTCCGGCACGTCGTCGTGGATCACGTTCACGGCCGTGCTGTTGAGCCGCAATTTGAGCGTCCGGTCAGGCCGGTCGAGCTGCGAGTAGTCGATTCGCGCGGTCATCAGGTCATCGACGGCAGCGGACCCGGAGTGCAAATCGGCGGAAGATCCGACTGCGGAAGGAAACAGCTGCGCAACCAATTGCCTCGAGACGGTGGCGATGCCGTCCGGGAAGTGGCGGACGAACGAATCCACGGGGCGCTGCTGCAGTACGGCTGCCGGAACAGGCAACCCGTAGCCTGAACCGTAGCGAACCGGTTGGGCATCGAAGCCGACGGTTTCGATGGCTTCGGGCATCGGGACGATCACGCCCAGCGCCTCGGGGTGATCCACGCCCAGGTAGTCCCTGGCAAACTCCAGGTAGCTCATTCGATTGAGCCGCTCCGCCGATAGTCCCGCGGCCCGGTGGTCCACCTCCGCCTGTTCCATGGCATACAGCGCGGCGAGCTGGGCGCGGGCTTCAGGCGCCAGTGGAAACGACTCCACGGCCCGATGCGGCGCGATTTGCGGATCCCTGAATCCAACCGGGCCATGTCCCCAAGGAGTCGACAACGGCACGTACCGATTCTCGCCGTAGCTGGCTTCGTCAAAGAAGAAGCCGAAGGTCAGCCCGTGGCGTGCGTAGAAGTCGGAATCGTAGTAATCGGGGAATCTCTCGGGTTCGATGCCCAGTTCGGCCAGCAGTCGGTGCGTTTCCCGGCTCCACCGGGAGGGATCCGCAAACGCCTGGCTGCCGGCATGCCCGATGAGGGTTTGCCCATCGAGCTGAAATTCATTGCGCCGGGCGTGGCCGCCGAAGTCGTCGTGGTTGTCCAGAATGAGGACCCGCGATCCGGGCCGCTTCTGCAGATAGAAGTAAGCGGTCGACAGCCCGCTGATGCCACCGCCCACTACCACCAGGTCGTAGGGGTCTTCCGGCTCTTGCACGGGCCCCCAATCCTGGCGGTTCTCCAGTGCAAGGTCATGAGCCGCTTCCCATGACCCGCGGTGATTGCCGCGAAGACCGGCCAGCGCCGGAGGGTAGTAGTCCGCGTCGAGCGGAGCCACGGGTTGGTCGGCCGCGAGCAGCGTCGACGAACGCCCCAGGCCCGCAAGCGCGGCCGTCGCGCCGAATCCATGCAGAATGTCGCGCCTGGGTATCCGCCGGTCGAGACCCAAATCTTTCCCGGACTTACTCATCTGCGCTCATTATCATCAGCCCTCGGGTTCGCGCATCGGACGTATATGAATCCGTCGACCGGCAATATAGTTTGTTCGTTCGCGTCCACGCGAGGACTTTACAATTAATCACTGTGCTAGCGATTGGCTATCATCGCCACATGTTCGGAATGTTCAAGGGCTGGCGACGACGCCGGATACTCGCGAATCGCTCGATCCCCGACGCGATTTGGCAGCAGACGATGGCCGACATCCCCGCGATGTCCGTACTGGACGCGAAAGCGCTGGAGCGGTTGCGCGCCTTGACGCTGCTGTTTCTCCACGAAAAAAACCTGGAACCGGCCGGGGGACTGGAACTCGACGATGCGATGCGCACGCGTATCGCCGCGTTGGCGTGCCGGCCCATACTCGGTCTTGGTCTCGACTACTACGAAAGTTTCCTCTCCGTGATCGTCTATCCGGAGGAATTCCTGGTCCGAAACCGGGAGAGCGTCGACGAGGCGGGTGTCGTGCACACGCGGGACGAGATCCTGAGCGGCGAGGCATGGGAGCAGGGTCCCGTGATTCTGGCCTGGCAGGATGTAGACGCCAGCGGCCGCGCCCAGGGCTTCGATGTGGTCGCGCACGAGTGCGCTCACAAGCTGGATCTGCTGGACGGCGACATGAACGGGCGCCCGCCGCTGAATCGCGGCATGCGAGCCGATGAATGGGCCGAATCATTTCAGACCGCCTATGACGACCTGATCCGGCGGCTCGACCGAGGTGAGGAACCATGGCTCGACCCCTATGCGGCCGAGGAACCTGCGGAATTCTTCGCTGTTTGCACCGAGATGTTTTTCGATGTCCCGTGTGCTTTCCGCGTTGAATACCCTTCGCTATACGCGCAGCTTGCGGCTTTTTTCAGGCAGGATCCGGCCCGAGGTAACGCTTCCCCCTCTTGCTGACGGTCCTATATGCCAGCGTTGTTGCGCATGAGGATTCTGAGAATCGTAATTGTCAGAAACGGGTTGACTGTGGTGAATAAAATTGCCGATCGCATACACAAATACGCTCGGCATTCTTCGGACTATTGATCCTCCGCGAGATAGCCAAACGCGGATTCCGGATCGCAGCTATGCGGCAGCCGCGTGATGTGCGGCGAATGCTGCCACTCGTAGGTATGCGAAACGGATGAAGTCAGGTATTCAGTATCTTCCAGCGTGAAGTCGATAGAGATGCCGGTCCCGTCCTCGTTGAGTGTGTATCGCTCCACCAGGTGCTTCTCGCTGCCGGAGGGACCCGCGGAGTTGCCCTCGGGATGGTCCCTGAAGTGGCGCGTGTCGATCACCAGCGTCCCGCCGTCCCAGTGGCCAATTGAATGGCCGGTCCAGGTCTTATCATCGTCGGGGATCGACTCGGGGTGCCTGCGGCCGTCCATGTGGATCATCCGCGGCTCGGCATCGTCCTCGCCGTAGATGAGGATCAGGTCGTCGGAGACGAA
>VYEH01000315.1:6238-6968 GCA_009843005.1 Pseudomonadota bacterium
CGCCATGTCGATGCACCGCGCGCGCCGGGGCAGGCCCGTCTGCTGCGCCAATTCCGCCCTCGCCTTATCGTTGGCGAGCGGCGCAACTCTGGCGCCGAACTCGAAGAATGACTGGATGGGTAGCCAGACGCCCTCCAGGCTCTCGGCAGGCGCGGTCACCACCCGGCCCTGCTCGTCCTCTGCATTCGGTATTGCCAGGAACGTCCCGTCGGATTTCGCAACGTCCAGTAGGCGGGCGTAGCGACGGGCCGGGTCCCGCGCAGGCTGCACGCGAATGTTCACGACATCGCCCGGCTGCAGCGAGTCGTCGCGCCAGCCGTTGCGGTAGAGATCGTTGCGGGTCTCGCCCTCGATTCTCCAGCGTGCGAATTCGCCGCCCTCCATCGGGACGTCGACGAAGATGTATGTGTGCGGGTTGCGGAACTGGTACTCGGTCACCGTTCCCCGCACGAAGGCCTCTTTTTCGAGATCGAATGCCACGAAGCTGTGGTGAGCGGTGAGTGGCGACGAGCCCATCGCGACCGCCAGTGGCGCCAAGCGGATTAGCCTGACCATGGTTCCTCCCCCCAGGAATCAAACAGCTGAGAGCCCATTATGCCTCGACGGCCACGGCACGTGCCCGGAAGTCATTCGGTTATCGCGTGTTCGACCAGTTCCTTCAGCCGATCATACGGGACCCGAGCCTCAGTGGCCAACGACCGTAAGGCCAGCGGGCTGAGTTCGTACGGGT
>VYEH01000159.1 GCA_009843005.1 Pseudomonadota bacterium
TTATATAGCTTAGTCATATTGGATCGACGCAGCAATACCGCCTGAGGGCAATGAATTTGAAAATAATCGGCGAGGTTGAACGAATGCGAGGGACATTTCTGGTCTTTTTGACGGCAATTGCCGTGTCGAACTCGGTTGCGCAGGAGAATTACAGTATCGATCCTGCGTGGTTGGACATACCCAAGGCGGTAGGCGGCGAAGAAGTCGTCCTGACCGAGCCGGTGACGGGTTCGGAAATCCCCGTGGAATTGCGGTTCGTGGAGTTGCTGGACGGCGTCTATGCGCCTATCGGCTTCAGAAAACCTGCAGGCGAAGGGCCTTTCCCCACCGTCGTCTTTGCGCACATGAACGGCGGCTACGGTTTGCGCTGGATCCGTGAATGGACCCAGTACGGCAGCGGTACCCTGGAGGCGTTCCTCGACGCCGGATACGCGGTGGTGTGGATGCGGTACCGGGCCGAGGTCGACACGCCCTACGGTACAGAACTCACCGTCCGCGAGTTCCAGGGCAGGGACCGCTGGAACCGGGGTCCGCTGGAATACGAGGACGCGATCGAGATTGTCGAATATGTGAAGGACCTGCCTTCCGTCGACGCTGATCGCGTCGGCTGGCTGGGCGTCAGCCACGGCGGGGAGATGCTGTTCAAGGTCGCGTCGGAGTACCAGGGGCTGAGGGCGGGCGTGGCGAGCGAACCCGCTGCCATGGATTACCTCGCGCAGTTACCGCCGGAACCCAACGCACCGCCCGAGCCGCCGCAGCCCGAGACCATGGAGGCCAACACGCCGGAGATGCAGGCGGCGGCCGTTGAAGCCCTGCGGGGACAAATCGACGAGCAGCAGGCCATGGAGCGGATCAATGCCGTCGAGATGCCCATCTTCGTCGCCGGGCGGGACCGCGATCACAACCAATCGACGTTCAGACTCTCCTATGAGCTGATGGAAGAGGCCGGCAAGACGGTTCAGTGGCGTTCCTACGATCACGATCGTCACGGTTTCATCTTCGTGCAGCGCAATGCTGCCGGTGCATATGAGCCGGACCCGCTGCAGCGGGCGGCGGTGGCCGACGCCATCGCGTTCTTCGACCGGCACATGAAATCCGACTAGGGGCGGTCGGTCCCCGGCAATTTCCGGAGTCTCACGGTGTTCTATTCCTGCAGCCCGGGTACGGCGGCGACGGTAGTCGCTCGGGGCGAAAACGGTCCGCGCACCCGGCCTCGAACGCTGACCGTCGACCTGCATTGCCACATGTACGTTCCCGCGGCCGCCGATGCTGTGGCGGAGGCATTCGACATGGAGACCGATGGGCTGCATCGCTTCTCGAACGCGGCAACGCGCGATGTGAATGCCCGGCAGTCCGGAACGATCCATGAACAACTTACAAGCGTGGAACGGCGCCTGGCGGACATGGACAGCATGGGCGTCGACGTGCAGGCAGTCTCGCCTGTTCCGCTCCAGTACTACTACGCACTCCCTCCCGAGCTGGGCCGGACGGCCGCCCGACTCATCAACGACGAAATCGCCGCTGTGGCGGCAGCCCACCCGGACCGATTTGTCGGGCTCGGCGGGTTGCCCATGCAAGACCCGCAGATGGCTGTATCGGAGCTTGAACACGTGATGGGCGACCTTGGATTCAAGGGCGTTGAACTCTGTACGAATGTGAATGGCGAAGAGCTTTCGAACGAGCGCTTTCTGGCCGTGTTCGCGAAGGCCGAAGAACTCGACGCGCTGATTTTTCTTCATCCGAACGGGTTCTCCGACGGATCTCGGTTGTCCGATCACTATTTCATAAATGTTATCGGCAACCCGCTGGACTCTACCGTGGCCGTGAGTCACCTGATCTTTGACGGCGTGCTGGACAGATTCCCGGGGCTCAAGATCTGCGTCGCCCACGGCGGCGGGTTCCTGCCGGCTTACTCCGGCCGCATCGACCACGCGCACGCTGCGCGGGAGGACTGCCGGCGTTGCATAGACCAGCCGCCGGGTGACTACCTGCGGCGGCTGTATTTCGATACGGTGGTGTTCACGGAGCACCAGTTGGAGTACTTGGCCGGCCTGTACGGCAGTGACCATATCGTTCTCGGGACCGATTATCCGTTCGACATGGGGATGTACGATCCTGTGAGCTTCGTCGAAGGCGCGGCCGCGCTCACCGATGCCGACAAGGAAGCCATCGTCGGCGGCAATGCGGCGCGCCTGCTGGGTATTCCTGCGCGAACGAGCGATTGATCGGGGACATGATGAACAAAATACGCATCGCCTTGGTTGTGACTTCGGGATTCGCCGCAATGGTTGTCCTGTCCGGCCGTGTTGCCGCGCAGCTCGCGATTGATCCGATGGATCCGATTGCCGAGGAGTACATCGAGCTGGTTCTGGCCATGGATCAGCACGACTCCGGTTACGTGGATGCCTATTTCGGTCCCGAGGAGCTGCGTGAGACGGGTCCCGAGCGGTTTCCAACACTGGATGCCATCGATACGGCGGCGCGAAGCCTGCTCGACCGCCTGGGCGGTATCGAGCCCCCGGACGACGCACTTTCCGTCCGCCGCGTCACCGCGCTTGCGCAGTCGCTGATCTCGCTGACGGCACGCGTTGACGTGATCTCGGGCGTCGACATGAGCTTCGATGAGGAGACACGGCTGGTTTTCGGCGCCGTTGCGCCGAAACACGAAGACGTTCACTTCGAGGCAATCCTGCAGGAGATCGATGCGCTCCTGCCCGGCGAAGGCGACCTGAACGCCCGGGCGGTGACCTTCCGCGATGCGTTCGTGATACCGCCCGATCGGCTTGCCGCCGTGTTCGACGCCGCGATAGACGAGTGCCGGCGCCGTACACGCCAGCACATCGAATTGCCCGAGGGTGAGGATTTTACCCTGGAGTACGTCACCGACAGGCCGTGGAGCGGCTACAACTGGTTCAGGGGCAACGCCTACAGTCTCATCCAGATCAACACGGATTTGCCCCGGCACATCGATCGGGCCGTCGACCTGGGTTGCCATGAAGGTTATCCGGGCCACCACACCTACGGTTCGCTGACGGAAAGAGAGTTATACCGGGAACGCGGCTGGATCGAGTTCTCGGTCTACCCGCTGTTCAGTCCGACGGCGCTCCTGAGCGAAGGCAGCGCCAACTTCGGTATCGATCTGGCGTTTCCGGGTGCGGAACGGATCGCCTTCGAGACGGAAATCCTGTTTCCCCTGGCCGGCCTCAACGTGGATGAGGCCGAGCGCTACTACCGCTACCTGGAACTGCGTACCGAACTCGGCTACGCACGCATCGAAGTGGCCAGGGACTACATGGATGGCCTGATCACCCGGGCGCAGGCGGTGGACCGGCTACAGCGCTTCCAACTGATTTCCGTCGAGGAGGCCGAGCAGTCGCTGGACTTTATCGAAACCTACGGGACGTACGTGATCAACTACACCCTCGGCCAGGACCTCGTGCGGGACTACATCCAGAGAGAAGCGGGTGACGATCCGGCTCGCCGCTGGGCACTGTTCGAGCGGCTGTTATCCGAGCCATTCTCGGTCAGTGAGATCGGCGGATAGCGGAAAGCCGGACTTACAGGGCCATTGACCCGCCCGGGACCGGACCTCAGTACACCTCGACCATACAGCGCGGCGTGGCCCGCACGCCCCGGCGCACCTGGCTCAGCTGCCAGTCGGCGGGATCCACATTGGCCAGGGACTTCTTGACCGTGAAGTACCCGTCGCCCACGCCGTGCCGCGCCATGGACTGGAACAGGCCGCTCTGCATGCCGGCCAGTCCGCATATATACAGCAGCGTACGCGGGTTGGCGAGCACCGGACCGAAGAAATCCATCTGTTCGTCCATCAGGTGGTGAACGTACTGGCCGCGGCGGCCGTCCGGGCGCGTCTCCCGGCTGATCGCCGTGTGATAGTGGAAGTTGGGGTGCTCGGCGGCCATTTCCGTAAACAGGTCGTCGTAAATGAGGTCGGTGGTATAGGGCGCGCCCATGACCAGGTGGATCTGGCTCGAGATGGGATTGCGCTGCAGCAGTTCCATGGCCATGCCCCGAAACGGCGCGATGCCCGTTCCCGTGGCGACGAAGACGTAGTCGTGATTTTCCCTCGAAGCGGATTCGGGTAGCAGGAACCGTTTACCGTTGGGTCCGGAGACCTTGATGGGGTCCCCTGGCCGCAGGTCGCACATGTAATTGCTGCACACGCCCAGGAACAGGCTGTGATCGCCCGGGTCGTCGCCCTTCTTCTGTGGGTAACGTTCGTCGATGACCCGCTTGGTCGTGGTCGATATCACGCAACCGGCGCCGTCCTCCCCATCGTCGGGACAGGCGATGGAGTACAGGCGCACCTTGTGCGGTTTGCCTCGCTCATCCATGCCCGGCGCGAGTACGCCGAACGCCTGACCCACCAGGCAACGGCCTTCCAGCGGCGTGCCGCTGATGTCGATGGCTGTGTGCCTGACGAAACTTGCCGACTTGCCCCTGAGACACGAATCGTTGGAGACGATGCGACCGGTAACGGGTTCCTTGACGGTGGCCAGCCCCAGTGGGGCGGCGGGCAGGGTTGGGATATGCGGGTCGGCGTTCGCGGACATGGAGGGGCCTCGGGAAAGGACGGCGAATTGTAACAGCAAGGTCCGGGGGTAACCACGCGCACGGCGCCCCGCACGACCGTGGCGCCGGTCAGTGCGCGTTGCGAACGGCTTCAGCGGCCCCAGTCGTCCGGATCAGCGCCGGTCAGGCAGCAATTCTCTCGCCCGCAACAGGAAAATGGCGGCGGCTGCCAGGACCAGCGGGACGGCGAATACCTGAAAGCTCTCCCCCATGCCCAGTCCCTGGGCCACCAGCCAGCCCGCGAAGATGGGACCGATTATCGCGCCCGTGCGACCCGCACCGATGGCCCAGCCGACGCCCGTATTGCGGATGAGCGTGGGATAGATTCGCGCCGCGGCCACGTAGATGCCGATGAACCCGCCCTCCATGGTGAAGCCGATGAGTCCGATGGCCACCATGATCATCAGCGGCGAGGCGAAGGCCTGGAAGCCCCACATGAGCACGGCCGCAAGCCCCAGCCAGGCGATGATGATGTGTTTCAACCCGAATCGGTCGGCCAGATATCCCAGCGAAATCATCCCCAGGAAGGCGCTGAGATTCAGCACGACGCTGGCATAGATGGCGCGGTCGAGCGGCAACCCGGCATTGCGGCCCAGTTGCGGCACCCAGCTCAGCAGGAAATAGAGCGTGCCGAACGCCATAAAGAAGGCTACCCACAAGAGCAACGTGGACCGTCGGTGTTTGGCCGAGAACAGGGCTGCGACGCCGGAAGTCAGTGCAGTCACGCCGCCGCTGGTCTCCTGCGCCTCCGGCAGGGCCGGCAGCTCATCGATGGTGTCGTGCCCCATGCGTTGAAGAATCCTGTTGACGCTTTCGAGCGCCCCCGGCGGTTGCCTCTTCAGGAGGAATTCCAGCGACTCCGGCATCCAGAGAGCCACCATGGGCAGCACGGCGGCGGTGAGTATGCCGGCCAGCAGGAAGACCGACGGCCAGCCGAAGGAGGGCAGCATGTTGCCCTCGACGACGATAATCCCGAGCAAGGCAGCCCCTACCGGGTAGCCGGCCTGTACGAAGGTAACGGACAGGTTGCGGCGGCGGCGCGGCGAAAATTCAGCGGCCATCGTAGCCATGCTGGCGAGAACTCCGCCCACGCCGAGACCCGTGACAAACCGCAGCACGTAGAGATGCGGGATGGTTTGGGCGAACGCCGTGGCGATCATGCCTACCGTGATGATCGACAGGCAGAGCATGATCAACTTACGCCGGCCGATCACATCCGCCAGCGGCGCGAGAAACAGAGAGCCCAGGGCCATGCCGAACAACGCAGCGCTGAATACGCGCCCGAGTTGAGTGGCCGGTATCTGCCAATCCTGCGAGAGTACCGGCGCGGCCAGCGAAATCGCAAGCACGTCCATGCCGTCGAGCATGTTGATGAAGAAGCACAAGCCGATCACGACGAACTGCAGCGAAGTGAACGGGCTTTCGTCGATGGTGTTGCGAACGTCCATGATCGGTTGCCGGTGACTCACGTTGATTGGCGGCGATTATACGTGAGGGGCCTGTTGGTGGATGCGCGCTGCCCGGCTCCTGCCGATCACATGAAACCCTGCGCTTTCCGGGGCGCTCCGTGTAATTTTGGTGGGATGCGCGTATGCTCGCCCCGTTGTTTGATACAGGCGGTATCGATAGGGTGAGCGAAGCGAAGGCGGCCGGTCGCTGGCCACAGCAGTCGAGTTATTCCCGGGAGGAACTCATGATCTCGGGGGGTGACGGCATATTCGGCAAGGAGAACGCCCGGCTGCCGCTACCCAACATGTTGATGTTCGACCGCATCACCCGTATCGACGACGCGGGCGGCAGGTTCGGCAAGGGCGAAATCATCGCCGAACTGGATGTGGTCCCGAATCTCTGGTTCTTCGACTGTCATTTTACGGGCGATCCGGTGATGCCCGGTTGCCTGGGCCTGGATGCCATGTGGCAGCTGGTCGGGTTCTGGCTGGCCTGGAACGGCGCGGATGGCCGTGGCAGGGCCCTCGGCGTCGGTGAAGTCAAGTTCCAGGGGCAGGTACTGCCGACCAGCACATTGGTTCGCTACCACGTGGAGATGAAGCGGCTCATCAAGCGGAAACTGGTCATGGGACTGGCCGACGGAACGATGACCGTGGACGGCCGAACGATCTATCGGGCCACCAATCTCCGCGTCGGGCTATTCACATCCACGGAAGGATTCTGACCTGCCTGTTATCATCACCGGCCTGTCACGATCGCCCCGATAGCTCAGCCGGATAGAGCGTCCGCCTCCTAAGCGGAAGGTCAGAGGTTCGAATCCTCTTCGGGGCGCGAATTGCATTCAGTAGACGAGAGCCCGAATCAGCGGCTCAGATACGCCTTGAAGGCCGCCACGACCCCACGGATATCGCTCAC
>VYEH01000402.1:0-5359 GCA_009843005.1 Pseudomonadota bacterium
GTGGACCGCCTGACCGCCCGCAGCAGTCTGCGATAACGTTTCTTGCGGTGGCGCGACTTGGACCTGAGACGGACCACGATCGAGAACAGTTCCGCCCACAGCCCCCTGGTCTCGGACGGAACCGGGGCGCCCCTTTCCAGAGCCCGGTCGAGGTAGTAGAGGTTTCGGAGCGTGACGGCCAGGTACAGCGCCAGGGCCCCGGCGAGCCACCAGGCAAGATTACCGAGCCAGATTCCCGCCAGCAGCGCGAGCGCGAGCCATGCGCCTGCATATGCGAAATGCGATACCCATCGATTCGGTAACATCAAGCCTCGCGAGGAGAAAACCGGTAACCTGCGCCGCGAACGGTCTGCACCAGTTTATCGTATCCGGAGGCGGTGAGCGCCTTGCGCAACCGCCGGATGTGCACGTCGACGGTGCGCTCCTCCACATAGATATTGGCGCCCCATATCCGGTCGAGGAGTTGAGTGCGGGAATAGACACGGTCCGGGTGGTGCATGAAGAAATGCAGAATCCGGTACTCCGTCGGCCCGAGAGCGATCTCCGAGTCGTCGACGCTGACCCGGTGGCTCGCCGTGTTCAGCTTGAGCCTGCCCACCGTTACGGTCTCGTCCTGAAACGCGGCGCCCCGCCGAAGAACGGCCTTGATCCGGGCCAGCAACTCGCGCGGCGAAAACGGCTTGGTGATGTAGTCGTCGGCGCCGCCCTCCAGACCGGCCACGCGGTCGTCCTCCTGGACCCTTGCCGTCAACATGATGATCGGTATCTCCCGGGTCTCGGGATCGCGCTTGAGTTGCCGGGTCAGTTCCAGACCGCTCACGTCCGGCAACATCCAGTCCATCAACACCACATCGGGGTACTTGTCGACCATGGATGAACGGGCTTCCGTACCCGATGCGGCCGAAATCACCTCGTACCCGGCCCGGCCGAGATTGAACGCCAGCATTTCCCGGATTGCCGCCTCGTCTTCCACGACAAGAACTTTCTGTTGCATCGCACGCTTTCCGCCACGCGACCTGTTAAATGGCACCATTACACGCCGTAATTATTACAATTCGATTAAGGCATTATTTCGCCGGTTTCCACGCAGACTCCGACCTGAGGTAGGCCGGATTCGCCTCCTCCGGCGCGCGACCCTTTCCGGCGGCCAGGTCGGCCAGCGCCAATGGGAAAAGATCGATCGCTTTCGGACAGGCTTGTTCGAAGACTCCATTGGCTTGCGCTGCTACCCCCGCAAGCGCGTCGCCATGGACGTCAAATCCGTTTCCGGCTGCGCTCCAGGAGACCATGCCCGCGCCGGTCACCTCCCCGGGCCCGGTGATCTGCTCTGTGCCCACGACGCGGGCAAGACCGCTCCGCACCTCGAATGCCGCCCAATAGACCTCGCCCATGCGTGCATCGACGCAAACCAGGGTGTTGGAGGAACCGTGGGTCCGCCACAATCCCTGAGCCGTGGCCGCGAGACTGGATACAGGCAGCAGCAGCAGGCCGGTCGCCAGACCCAGACCCTGCGCAACCGCGGCAGCGATGCGCAGCCCGGTAAACGATCCGGGGCCTCTGCCAAAGGCGATCGCGTCAAGATCCCGTAGCGCAACACCCGCCCCGTTCAGCAAACCGGCGGTCAGCGGAAGAAGCCGTTCGGTCTGTTCGCGTGGGGTGGCGATCATCTCCTGCCGGACGACGCCGTCCACGTGCAGCGCAACCGAGCCCGTCCGGCTCGATGTTTCAAACGCCAGCAGCTTCACGGTGCTCAAGCCTGGCGCCCGGGTTGGCGTCCGCGGACAACGAAGCGATGAAGTCCAATGCCTGTACCTGCTCTTCCAGCACGGGCATGTCCGGCATGCTCTGGAGAATCAACCGCCCGTATCCCCGGGTTCGCAATCGCGGATCGCAGATCACGACCAGACCCCGGTCGGAGAAATCCCGGATCAGGCGTCCCACGCCCTGCTTCAGGGCGAGCACGGCCTGAGGCAACTGGAATTCCGTGAACGGATCGCCGCCATCCAGGCGTATGGCGTGCAACCGCGCCTGAATCAGGGGATCGCCGGGGGAAGCAAAGGGCAACTTGTCGATGACGACCAACCGCAGTGCAGGGCCACGAACGTCCACACCCTGCCAGAAACTGCTGGTGCCGAGCAATACGGCGTTCGTCGTACTGCGAAACCGCGTCAGGAGTTCGGTACGCGGCCCCTCGCCCTGTACCAGCAGCGGCCCGGGCAACGCACGGCCGTCAATCCACCCGCGGGCTGCGTTGAGTGCCCGATAGCTGGTAAACAACAGGAAAGCCCCGCCGCCGCAGGCTTCGACCAGCGGCCAGACGCAGTCAAGAACTCTTTCGACGTAGTCCGGGGCCGCAGGCTGCGGCAGACCCCGGGGCAGGTACAGCCGGGCGTTCTCCCGATAGTTGAACGGACTCGGCAATACCGCCGAATCCGCATCCGGCACGCCCACCCGGCTCAGGAAATGGCTGAAATCGTCGCCCACCGCCAGGGTGGCCGAGGTGAACACCCAGGTTCCGTCCTGGGCCTGAATTCGCTCACCCAGCTCCGCACCCACATCCAGGGGTGTCCAATGGGCCGCGAAGCTGTGCCGCGACACCTCGACCCATCGCAACCCCCGGGACTCGTCCTCGTCGAGAGCCTTGAGCCTGGCCGTGCCGTCGCGGCACCGCTCCCAGCAACGCGCAAGCCCCGGATTCATGTCTCTGGCCCCCTCCAGCGCGGATGCCAGCCGTTCCAGGGCGCCTTCCCAATCCCTGAGCGACTGGTTCATGCTCGACGGACAGGCGTTCCAGGGTAATCGACCGCGATGGTCGCCGAACTCGAGGCGGGCGTCGGCTGCGGCGCGCGCCAGAGCGTCGGCCAAGGGCTCGAGTTCACCCGAAATTCCCGCTGCCCGCGTCTCTGCCACGACGTCCCGCGCCAGGTTCCGCAATTCCCGGCTGCCCAGGGAAATGCCGAAGAACTGCTGGGCGATCTCCGGCAACTGGTGGGCCTCGTCGACTATGACCGCCTGAAGGTCCGGAAGCAACTGGCCGAACCCCGCCTCCTTCAGCGTCAGGTCGGCAAGCAGCAGGTGGTGGTTGACCACGACCACGTCGGCGGCCATTGCGCGGCGGCGCGCCTCCACCAGGAAACAGTCGTCGAGTCTTGGACATCGGCTGCCAAGGCAGTTGTCGGCGGTGGAGGTGATCCAGGGCCGCAACGAATAGTCCTCGGTGAAATCGTCCATCACGGTCAGGTCGCCGCTTCCGGCGGTGCGTGCCCAGTGATGCACGGCCTCGAGCCTGTGCAGCAGGGTCGGCTCGCGCACCGCGCCCTGGCGCGCCGTCTCGAGCCGGTGCCGGCACAGGTAGTTGCTTCTCCCCTTGAGCAGCGCCACGCGCACGGGGCGCCCGACGACAGCGCCCAGAAGCGGCAAATCGCGCTTGAACAACTGATCCTGCAGCGTCAGCGTGCCGGTGGAAATCGCCGTGCGCCGTCCGCTCAGGAGAGCCGGAACGAGATATCCGAAGGTCTTGCCGATCCCGGTTCCCGCCTCCACCGCGAGATGCCGGCGTTGCGACAGCGCCTCCTCCACCATCCGCGCCATGTCCTCCTGGGCAATGCGCCGGGTGTAGTCCGGCAGGTGCCGGGCCAGGAGACCATGGGCGTCGAATACTTCGGTCAGTTCGGGCATGAAACCACTATAGCGTGATCCCCGGCCGTTGAAACGAGGCATTTCTCGGCAATCTGCCCATCAATGGCCTTTCCGCCCGTAACATGCACGGTAAACATGACGGTTGGATGGAGCACTAGAGTCCGCCGGCTAATTCATTATACTTCCGCCCTTCACTCCGGAAGGCGTTCAGACCAACATGACCACCCGACTCGAGAGCCTCGGCGACTGGATCGCCGAGATCGCCCGATTGACGCAGCCCGACCGCATCCACTGGTGCACCGGCACCCGTGAGGAATACGATGAATTCCTGCGGGAAATGCTTTCCCGGGGCGATCTGCTCGAACTCAACCAGGACACGTATCCGGACTGCTACCTGCATCGCTCGGACCCCGGGGACGTCGCGCGCGTGGAACACCTCACGTACGTGTGTTCGGAGCGCGAGGAGGACGCCGGGCCCAACAACAACTGGATGCCGCCGGCTGAAGCCAGGACCATGATGAACGGGCTGTTCAGCGGCTGCATGGAGGGGCGCACCCTCTACGTGATCCCGTACTGCATGGGACCGCTGGGGTCGCCCTACTCGCGCTACGGGGTCGAGATCACCGACAGTACCTACGTCGCCGCGAACATGTACCTGATGACCCGGATGGGCAAAGCCGCACTGGTCGAAATCGAACGCACGGGCCAGTTCATCAAGGGGCTGCACTCCATTGGCGAACTGGATCCGGAACGGCGGTTCATCATGCATTTCCCGGAAGATCTCTCGATCATGAGTTACGGGTCCGGTTATGGCGGCAACGCGCTGCTGGGCAAGAAATGCCACGCCCTGAGGATCGCCAGTTACCAGGCCCGCACCGAAGGCTGGCTGGCGGAGCACATGCTCATCGTCGGCGTAGAAAATCCCGCGGGCGAAACCCATTACCTGGCGTGCGCATTTCCGTCCCAATGCGGCAAGACCAACCTTGCGATGCTCATCCCGCCCGAGAGCCACCGGGGCTGGAAAATCTGGACGCTCGGCGACGACATCGCCTGGATGCACCTTGACGACGAGGGGCAGTTGCGGGCAATCAACCCCGAGGCGGGCCTGTTCGGCGTCGTGCCCGGCACGAATCTGCACACCAACCCCAATGCGTACGAAAGCATTCGCCGCGACGCCATCTTCACCAACGTGGCCGTCACGGCGGAGAACGACCCCTGGTGGGAAGACAAGGACACCGGCGAGCCGGTCATGGACTGGCAGGGTCGGCCCTACGATCCCGCGAATGGGCCGGCCGCGCATCCGAACTCGAGGTTCACCGTGTCGGCCAGGAACAACCCCAGTTATTCCGAACTGGCGGAGGCGCCCGGCGGCGTGCCCATCAGCGCGCTGGTCTTCGGGGGGCGCCGCCGCGAACTGACGCCGCTGGTGTACGAAGCCAGGGACTGGGCCCACGGCGTCCTGGTGGGCGCCACCGCGGCATCGGAAACCACCGCCGCGGCCGCCGGCAAGGTCGGCGTGGTGCGGCGCGATCCCATGGCGATGAAGCCGTTCTGCGGCTATAACTTTGCCGACTACTGGGGGCATTGGCTGAGCTTCGAGAATCGCTCGAACGCGCTGCCGCGAATCTTCCATGTGAACTGGTTCCGCCGCGACTCCGAAGGCCGCTTCCTCTGGCCGGGTTTCGGCGAGAACCTGCGGGTACTGCGCTGGATCATCGAC
>VYEH01000402.1:5369-6553 GCA_009843005.1 Pseudomonadota bacterium
CCTTCGAATCGCCGATCGGCTACCTGCCCGAACCAGACGCCATCGATACTTCGGACCTGGACATCGCCCCGGAGACGATGCGGGAACTGCTCAGCGTGAATCCCGAGGCCTGGAAGGACGAGATGGAGAGCATCGGCGAGTACTTCCAGACCTATGGCGACCGGGTGCCGCAGCGGCTGCGCGCCGAGCACGGCAGGGTCCTGGCCGCGTTGTCCTGAAGCCGATAGACGCGGCGTCGCAATGACGCGAGGCCGACGTCGCCGGGTGGCAACTCGCTCAGGAAACGCCGCCACGCCCGGGCGCCCGGGCGACCCGAGTACAGGCCCACCAGGTGCCGTGTCATGGCCTTGAGCGACGTGCCACGCTTCAATTCACCGCCCATGTACTTGAGATAGCCTCGCACGGCGTCCGATCGGCTGGACACACCCCGGGGGCGGCCGAGCCTGCTGTCGAGCTCGGCCAGTACCCACGGATTGCCGTACGCGCAACGCCCCAGCATGACCCCGTCCACGCAGCCGAACTGGTCCATGACCTTGCCTTGTGAATCGAGTCCGCCATTGAGAACGACCCGCAACGCCGGATAGTCCGACTTGAGGCGGTAGACCCGGCGGTAATCCAGCGGCGGTACCTGGCGGTTCTGCTTTGGCGAGAGGCCGCTGAGAATGGCCTTGCGGGCATGGATGATCACCGTGCCGCACCCCGCCTCCGCAACGGCGCCGACGAAGCCATGCAGGAATTCGTAGCTGTCCAGGTCGTCAATGCCGGTTCGCGTCTTCACGGTGACCGGCACGTCGACGGTTTCCATCATGGCGCGAAGACAAGCTGCCACCCGTTCGGGCGCAGCCATGAGCGCGGCCCCGAAGCGCCCCGACTGGACCCGATCGCTGGGGCACCCGACGTTGAGATTGATCTCGTCGTAGCCCGCGGCGGCGCCCAGAGCGGCCGCCCGCGCCAGCTCGCCGGGGTCGCTGCCGCCGAGCTGCAACGCGACCGGATGTTCGCTCGGATGGAATTCAAGCAAGTGCAGGCGGCCGCCCTGAACCAGCGCGGCGGCGGTGATCATCTCAGTGTAAAGGCGGGTTTCCGGCGAGATCAGTCTGAGCAGGTATCGGCAATGGCGGTCCGTGCGCTCCATCATCGGAGCGACGGCTATCGTCAAGGGGTTTTCGGCTACCTTCATACCA
>VYEH01000402.1:6563-6921 GCA_009843005.1 Pseudomonadota bacterium
TACCAGGTCAATCGCGGCTTTCCTGCTCGGCGCCGTTTCCGATCACGTGATTATCGCCGTTTCCCCTGTGCTTTTGTACCGAAAGTCGTCGCAAACCTGTTTGTCATGTCCGCCTTTCTATTCAAATACGGTTGGTGGTTCATTTCGCCACACCTGCTGGCCACCATGACCTCTCTCGACCCGTCGGGAAAGCTGATAACCGCAACGAAATTCGTGATCGCGTTCGGGCAGGGGCTGCGCCCGTTCGTCGTCGGCCTGTTCCTGGTAGAAGGTGCTACCGGACTGGTAATCGACTACTCTCCCGCACTGACTACCGGACTGGCCAGTTTCGTGGTTTGCTGTGTGCTATTCACTCCTG
>VYEH01000438.1 GCA_009843005.1 Pseudomonadota bacterium
CTGGCCCGGGAGGATCACGCCAAGGAGGTCAAGCTGTTCGGGCTGGGGCGGGAACTGCTGGACCGCTACCGGAGCATCTTCCGGGACCTCTACAAGGAAGACCGGTCGCTGGCCATCCGCCGGGACAGCTGGGGCTTCGGGTTGGGCGTATTCGGCAACGCGGCGTTTTACGGCACTTACGCATGGATCGTCATTACCACTGTGCAGGGGGCCATTTCGCTGGGCGACATGACCATGTACCTGCTGGTCTTCAAGCAGGGGCAGGCCTCGGTCAGTTCCATGCTGACGGCGATCGGAGGCATGTACGAGGACAACCTGTACCTCTCCAACCTGTACGAATACCTTGAGCAGGAGTCGACGCAACGGGCAGGCACGGCCGTGGCGGGTCCCGATCCCGACGCCGGCCTGCAACTCACCGACGTCAGCTTCACCTATCCGGGCGCGCGGTTTCCGGCGCTGCGCAACGTCAATCTCAGTATCCGCAGCGGCCAGAGCGTCGCCATCGTGGGCATGAACGGCTCCGGCAAGACGACGCTGATCAAGCTGATGGCGGGGCTCTATTCGCCCGAAAGCGGCGCGATCCGCTACCAGGGTCAGGATCTCGAGGACTGGGACCCGGCGCAACTGAGGGCGGCATTCGGGATCATCTTCCAGGATTTCAACCGCTATCAGCTCAAGGTCGGCGAAAACATCGGCGCCGGAGATGTGGAATACCTGTGGGACCAGCAGCGCTGGACTGCCGCGGCCACCAAGGGACAATCCGCCGCGTTCATCGAACGGATGGAAGACGGCTACCACACCCAGCTAGGCCGCTGGTTCAATGACGGCCAGGAACTGTCCGGCGGCGAGTGGCAGCGCATCGCGCTGTCGCGGGCGTTCATGCGCAGCGGCGCCGACGTACTGGTACTCGACGAGCCGACCGCCTCCATGGACGCGCAATCCGAGGCCGAAATCTTCGACCACTTCCAGTCGATGACCGCCGGCAAGATCGCAATCCTGAACTCCCACCGGTTCTCCACCGTACGGCGGGCGGAACAGATCATCGTCATGGACGAAGGCAAGGTCGTCGAAACCGGCAGCCACGAAAGCCTGCTAGAACTCAACGGCCTCTACGCCCGCCTCTTCGAACTCCAGGCCCGAGGCTACCGCTGATCCGCATCCGTACGGAAAAACCCACGAAAACCACACTGCAGAAGAAGATCCGCGTTACCGAAGAACGCTGGCGGCGCCTCGAAACCGAGGCCTCCAGACGCGACACCACGCCCAACCGGCTGCTGGTGGAGCTCGCGTTCGAGACCCTGGAGCGTCCCCAATGGCCCCGGACCGAGGCCGAAATCCACCTGCTGCGCTCCTCGATGTTCGCCGCCCAGGCCATCTTCCGCTACATGATCAAGGCCGGCCTCGAGGACGACGTCGCCGAAACCAGCCGCGATATCTCCGAGATCGCCCCCGAACTGCCGTCCGCGGAGCCCGACGACCCCGCCGACAGATCTCTATGCACGCCGATGATGTCACTTGCGCATGTATACGATTAGCCGGCCCGGTCCGTCGCTGGTCACCAGACTGTACTTGCCCCCGGGGCAGCGGTTTGCTACCCGTAAGCCGTACTCTTTTTTCCCATGCACCCAAACGGGTTCGAACCGCACCGCCAGGCCGAACAGCATTTCGTGAAACGCGCGGCAAGCTGACTTGAGAAACCGCTCGCGCAGTAACTCATCGAAACTGTCCAACCGACTCAAGTGCGCGACTGAATCGTCGGCTTCGATCAGGATCGTCAGCGCCCTCTTGAGTCTCTCCACTGCCTCCTCGACCGCGGCTTCCCCCTGTTTCGCAATCGACTCCAGGTCGATCGATACGCGCCCGTTGATTTCCTTGCCCATGATTGGGTCCAGCTCGTTCCAGAACTCCTCGGCCGCCTCGCCGCCAAAGAAATCCGACAGAGCCCGGGTCCTTTTATCCCGCACCTTGAGGTCCTTATCGCATGCCATCCTCTCTTGGACATAACTTGTGTGCTGCTGCCAGATCGCCCGCCCGTCCCATTCGATGTCCGCCACGTCCAGCCAGCTCACGTGCCTCGCTTGTTCGAACCCCACCGCGAACTCATCGAAAAACCTGACCGTTCGAAGCAGGCCCGCCCTGTCCCCGATCGCCCGCTCTGCCCGCTCCCGGTTGAACGGCGTCAGGTACGCGATCGCGATGTCTTCCACGTTCTTAGTGTTTGCCAAAAGCCCCTGAAGATAACACTCAAGTTGACCCGCCTCCGCCGATCGTTCCGCTGTCTTCACCTCTATGCCGAGCACTCTGTCCGAATCGCTGTCTCGGATCGCCAGATCAATTCTCTGCCCGCCGTTGAGTCTCAGCTCGTTCAGGATTTCGGCGTCGCGCGGCGTTTCCCACGCTTCCGGCGCGCTCAATCCCCATACCCCGTCGAATAGCGACCGATCGCCCTCGATGCTGTCGCGCAGGGCGTCGCCGAGATGCTGCGAGTGTATCCTCTCCATCCGTTGCCTGGTCGCAGTATCAATCGTCCTGAAAATGTCCACCATGACCAGTTGCTCCCAATTCAAAAGCGGCGCATCATGCCCCGTTTTCCAGTCATGCGCATCCAAATCAGCCCGGATAAACGGCCTTGTCAGCCCTCCCCACACCGCGGCCGAGCCGGTCTCCCCTCATGCGAGGCCGATTTGACTTCGGTAAAGCCATCGCACAGAGTCCCGGCGGAAATTACGGGAGCCACCATGAGTCGCCTCGCCAGAACCCACGCTATCGTCGATGCCGCCGAACGATGGAAACGGCGGTGCTTGGTCGACGGCGGATCCCTTTTCGGCCAAGAACGCTTGTGGACGCGGAAGCATTTCGAGGAACTCAGGACCCGGTTCGTCGAACGGCCCGACCCCGGAGATCGCTCCTTCGAAGAGAAGCTCCGCGATCAACTTCAGGACGCCACGCCGCAGGCGAAACGCCTCTGGGCGGAGATCACCTGGGTCTACTGGCTGATGGTCGACTCCGTCAAGGGCGTGACAAAACGCGACCGGATACGAACCATGTGGGAATGGTCCGGCGCGGCCCTGCCGGCCGATCACTGGGCGCTGGGCGACGTGCTGGACAAAGGCACCGCGACCCCGGGCCCGGCCTATATCATCCACCAATGGCGCGAGTTCGCCTTTGTCGTCACGCTCATGCTTGCCTTTTGCGAGCTGTCCAGGGAAGCGCGCGAGTCCCTGCTCGACGAACCCTGGGCGCTGTCCAAATGGATTGACGCGCAGATGGTCGCGCAGCGCCGCCAGTTCCGCCACGCGCTGCTGTTCCTGGTCCGCCCCGACGAGTTCGAACCCACCCTCGCCGTGGATCACAAGAAAAAAATGGTCGACGGGTTCCGAGAGACGACCGGCGCGGAACTCGGTGCCGGGCGCCTTGACCCGACCGATCTGGACAAGGCCGTCCTCGACGCGAGGCGCGCGCTCGAACGCGAGCATCCCGACATCGAAGTCGATTTCTACGACAGCCGGTTCCGCCCGCTGTGGCTCGACGACAAGGCGGCGCCACCCGATCCGAACCCCGGGATCCAGACGGATGACGAGACCTGGTGCCGGAACCGGTTCGGCGCCTCCGACGTCTGGGTCATCGCGCCGGGCGAAGGCGCGCGGTTGTGGAACGAGTTTCTCGAACGGGGTATCGCGGCGATCGGATGGGACGACCTAGGCGACCTCACCGTGTACGGCTCCAAAGAGGCGATCCATCACGCGATGACCGAGAACGGCGGCTATGGCGACAACCCCACCATGGCCTCGCTGGGCGCCTGGGAATTCGCCCACGAGATGAACAAGGGCGACATCGTCCTCGCCAAGCGAGGCCGCGGCGTCATACTCGGATGGGGCACCGTGACGGGAGATTACACGTACGAACCCGAACGCACGGAGTATCAGAACGTTCGAACCGTCGACTGGACACCCCACGTGAGCCCGCTCACCCTGAGGGCGCCGATCACTACCAAGGCGCTCACCCGTTTCACCCCTTACAAGGACTGGCTTCGTTACGTGTTCGAGGCCATCGAAGACAAACGTCCGGATAACGGACTCGAGCCCCCCGACCGCGAAACTTACGATGTCGACACGGCGCTCGAGGGGCTGTTTCTGGAAGATACCCAGTTCCGCCGGATTCTCGCCGCCCTGGCGCTGCGCAAGAACCTCATCCTGCAGGGCCCGCCCGGCGTCGGCAAGACGTTCATCGCACGACGTATCGCCTGGTGCCTGATGGGGCACAAGGACCGCGAAGCCATCGAAATGGTGCAGTTCCACCAGTCCTACGCCTACGAGGACTTCGTGCAGGGCTGGCGCCCGACGCGGCAAGGCGGTTTCACTTTGCGCAACGGGGTGTTTTTCGAATTCTGCAAGCGCGCCAGACAACATCCCGAAAAGAAATTCGTGTTCATCGTCGACGAGATCAATCGAGGCAACCTGTCCAGGATCTTTGGCGAGCTGCTCATGCTAATCGAAGCCGACAAGCGCGGATCCGATCACGCCATCGCGCTGACCTACGGGTCGCCGGGCGAGCGCTTCAGCATTCCCGAGAACGTGCATCTGCTCGGACTGATGAATACCGCCGACCGCTCCCTCGCCATCGTGGACTATGCCCTGCGGCGCCGCTTCGCGTTCGAGACGCTGAAACCCGCGTACGGCACCGGGAATTTCCGGGCGTACCTGCTGGAAGCGGACGTCGAGCCGCAACTGCTCGACCGCATCGACACGAACATGCTCGCGCTCAACGAGCGCATCCGCGACGACGGCGATCTCGGTCCGGGATTCGAGATTGGGCACAGCTACTTCGTACCGGAAGAATCCGCAGACGAGCACTGGTACCGGGCCGTGGTGGAGACCCAGATCGCACCGCTGCTGCGCGAGTACTGGTTCGACCGTCCCGCCCGGGCCGAGGAACTCGTGGGCATCCTGTCGCAGTGACCCCCCGGCCGATCCCCATCGCCAACGTCTACTACCTGCTTTGCTACGCTTGGGGCCACGTCGAGGAAAGCGACGTGGTCCGCGTGGACGAACTGGGGGCACTCGAGCGCGTGCAGGACCTCATGGGAAAGGTCCTGGCCGAGGGCACCTTCCGGCTGATCCGCAGGGGCATCGACCGCGGTTACCGGGAAGTGCGCCAGGACATCGCGGCCGTCCGCGGCAAGATCCTCGTGGGCGAAACCGCCAAGCGGGCGCTTCTCTCGCGAAGCCGCCTCCGTTGCGCCTTCGAGGAGATGTCGCGCGACGTGCTGCACAACCGCATCCTGCGCTCCACGCTGAAGTCCCTGCTGCGAATTCCGGACCTGGACCGGGGCGTGGCGGCCAGCGTTCGCGACGCCTACGCTAGGCTCGACGGCATATCGGCCGTTGCCCTCAACCGCCGCGTGTTTCAGCGGGTGCACCTCGACCGCAACCGCCGCTACTACCGCTTCCTGTTGTCGGTCTGCCGGCTGATCCACGAGCAGTTGCTGCCGGACGATGCCTCCGGCGAGTGCCATTTCGCCGATTTCAGCGACGAGACAATGCACGACCTGTACGAACAGTTCATCGTCGGATTCTACCGGCGCGAACAGGACGTATATACGGTCAACCGGTACGGAGCTTCTATTTGTTGGGACGACCACGGCACGGACGAACATCAGCGCCAGCACATTCCACGAATGATCGCCGACGTCATTCTCGAGTCGCCCGACCGGCGGATCGTCATGGACGCGAAATACTATCGGGAGGCGCTGAGCACGCGATTCGAATCGTCCAAATTGCGCTCCGCTCATCTCTACCAGTTGCTCGCGTACCTGCGAAACCGGGAGACCACCGCGCGTCCCGGCCCCCGGCACGAAGGCGTCCTTCTCTATCCGACGGTCGATCGCGCGGTGCACGCCGATGTCCGTCTCGAAGGCTTTCCGGTTTCGGCGCGCAGCATCGACCTCGCCCAGCCGTGGCAGAATATCCACGCCGACATGCTGGCACTCGTGGGCTTGTCGTCCTGAACCAGCCTGCGCTTCGATTCCGCCCACGATTCGCCCCTAGCCCGGCGGCCTCAGCAGGCGATTCCCTGCCTTGAGATTTCACGGCGCCCTGCGGTTCCGTCAGGATTCCGGCGGCTGGCGCCGCTATCTGGCCCTCGTCGCGGCGGTCGCCGGCGACGACGAAGAGGTGGCCGGCGTCCACTGCAGTTGGCTCGATCCGGTCCATCCCGTCCTCGCCCCGGTATCGCGTCCGAGAAAGGCGCCCGGCCGAATCCACGGCCTGGCCGTGCGATTCGGCGAGCCCATTAAGGTCAACACGTTGCTGGTCGGGGACGGCATCGAGACGGTGCTCTCGCTCGTCACCGTGCGGCAGCACGGTGCCCTGCGGACCACTGTCCCGTCCGGCACTTTCGCCGCGGCCGCGTTGTCCGCGGGCAGCCTCGGTGCATTCGTTCCGCCGAGCCACATCGCCCGCCTGATCATTGCCCAGGACCGGGACAAGGCGGGCGGCCTTGCTGCCCGGCGCCTTCAACTGCGTTGCACGCGTCTGGGCATCGCGTCCGCCGTGCTGCTTCCTGCAGGGAACGATTTCAACGACGACCTCCGGTCGTTCGGTCCCGAGCCGCTTGCCACTCGACTGGCACCGTTGGTGCCGACGTGAGCGTTACTCAATCAGTGTTCACTCGCTGGACGCTTGTGAAGGTTTTCACAGATGCAGGGGCGATCCCCTGCAACCCCCTAAATAAGGTGTTGGCCTGATTCGCCGTCAGGCCCCCTCCGGGCACGCGAGTAAGCCGCGACGCCCGATGCAACCTGCGCTGGCGCGCAGAACCCATCCGGCACGCGCCTTGCATGTTCGCGTGCCCTCCTAGCCCGGATTTCTCACCGATAAATGGAATGGGACCTCGATTTGTCGGATAATG
>VYEH01000259.1 GCA_009843005.1 Pseudomonadota bacterium
AGCCCGCCCTTCCCGTCGAATGGCGCCATGTCCAGGTCGTCTCGGTCCAGGTGAAATGATGTGATGATATGGTCGCGAATCATGCGCAACCACTCCATCTGCTCGTCGTTGAATTTCTCTCCCGCGCCGCTGTGACGGGTCATGATCCAGTTCTGGAAATTGCGGCGCACGGTGTCCGAATGGTTCGACAGCGTGCTGTCGATGCGGCAGGCGCGGCGGATCAGCGCCACGAGCGCCGTCAACTCGTTGATGGGCTGGTTCCCCTTGTACTCGTCCAGCAGCGAATAAGCCCGCCAGACCCGCAATGGTGCTAGGCGCGGCCGGTCGCTTTTCAGCCTGTCGAAGGTCTCCCGGATCATGGCGTAGGTCAGTTCGCGGCGGCGGTGCGGCTGGGTATAGAAAATGGTCAGCGCCTCGATCTCGTCGCGATTGGCTTCAAGGTACTCCCGGAAGTCCCGCGCCACGGCTTCGGCGTTTTCGTGCGCGTCGCCCTCCCACTCGGCCCGCAGCACGGTGTCCAGGCCGTCGTGGTCGATGGTCTGGTCCTTGTCGCGGCGAATTGAGTCGATCAGCTCGATGAGTTCGCCGGTGAAGACGCCGGCGGCATCGTCGAGCAACCGTTGCCGGGCGGCGTCGCAGGCCGCAGGGGACGGTTCGGCATCGTCGGCGACGGCCTCGATCTCCCGCGCCTTCTCCTCGATGCGGTCGGGATCGATCGCCCCGAGCAGGTCGCCGACGATCCGCGTCAGTTCGACACCGCCGGCCTGTTCCCTGATCCGATCCCGCTCGGCGACGTCGAGTTGACTGTTTAGCCGGGCGAGGCGACCGGCGAGGGAACTGATGGTGTCGTCGTCGCGGGCGCCCATCATCACGCCCATGGCCAGATCCTTAAGCGGCACGGACGGTTTCGTGATAAGCGGCTGGCTGGCGGTCTTGAGCGACTTCGTGACGCCGACGGCGTCCACGATCACATAGTGGGTCTTTCCGCTAATCGCCGAACGGGTGACTTTCTTCAGATCGTCGTGTCCGAGCGTGCGGGTGCCGCGGCCCTTCATCTGCTCGAAATAGTTGCGACTCTTCACGTCCCGCATGAAGAGCAGGCATTCCAGCGGCTTCACGTCGGTGCCGGTGGCGATCATGTCCACGGTTACCGCGATGCGTGGATAGTGATCGTTGCGGAACTCGGCCAGCACGGACTTCGGGTCTTCCGCGGCCTTGTAAGTGATCTTCTTGCAGAACCGGTTGCCCTCGGCGAATTCCTCCCGCACGATCTGGATGATGTCGTCGGCGTGGCTGTCCGTCTTGGCGAAGATCAGCGTCTTGGGGACCTCCCTGCGTCCCGGGAATATCTCGGGCAGTTTGTCGCGAAACGTGCGGATCACCGTGCGAATCTGGTCGGGGTTGACGACGGCGCGGTCCAGTTCCTTGCCGGTGTACGTCACGTCCTCGTCCTGAATCTCCCACCGCCTGCGGCGCGTCAGCCGCTCGCGTTTTTCGACCTGTTGTTCGGCCTTGAGTTGGCCGCCGTGCTTCGTGCGTTCCGTATCGATGACATAGATTTCGTTGCCGACGTTGACGCCATCGGCGACGGCCTCCTCATGCGTGTATTCGCTGACGACATTTTTCTTGAAAAACCCGTATGTGCGGTTGTCAGGCGTGGCCGTCAGACCTATGAGATAAGCGTCGAAGTATTCCAGCACCTGGCGCCACACGTTGTAGATCGAACGATGGCATTCGTCGATGACAATGAAGTCGAAGAACTCGGGCGGAATCCTGCCGTTGTAGACGACCGGCATCGGCTCCTTGGGCTGCACCAGCTCAGCGGGATTGATGTCCTCGGCGCCTCCGTCCATTTCCCGGCCCTTGAGCAGCGAATACATCCGCTGGATGGTGCTGATGCAGACTTGGCTGTCGCTCGCGACGTGGGACGTTCTGAGGCGCTGGACGTTGTACAGTTCGGTGAACTTTCGGTTGTCGTCGCTAGGGACGTAAGCCATGAACTCCTGTTCGGCCTGTTCGCCCAGGTTTCGCGTATCCACTAGAAAAAGGACCCGCTTGGCGTCGGCGTGCTTGAGCAGCCGGTAGATGGAGGTGATGGCGGTGTAGGTCTTGCCCGAGCCGGTGGCCATCTGGATGAGGGCGCGGGGGCGGTCGTCGCAAAAGGAGGCTTCGAGATTCTGGATGGCCTTTGTCTGGCACTTGCGGAGGCCCGCTTTGTCCAGAGTGGGAAGCTGCTTGAGACGCGTGCGGAGCGATGCAGGCTGGTTGAGCCAGTTCCGCATCGTACTCGGTTGCGGGAAGCTGAACACCTCCCGTGAGCGCGGCTTGGGATCGCGTCCGTCGGTGAAGCGTGTCAGTACGCCAGTGCTTTCGTATACGAAGGGCAGGGGCTCCCGGTTGTTGGCCCACTTGAGACTTGCGGCCGCGTAACGCCCCGATTGTTCCTCGACCGTGGTGATCTTCTGGCCCCAGCTTTCCGGCTTGGCCTCGACTACCCCCTCGGGTGTTCGGTCGACAAACAGAGCGTAATCGGCCGGCCCCGCAGCCGTCGGTTATTCGCGAACGGCGATTCCCGAGGCAGCGCTGAAAGCGAGCGGCGTGTTGTCCTGAACCGCCCCGCCTGCTTGAGACAGCATCTTGGCGATGTTGTCTCGGGCAGCTTGTTCGGGGGTGCGGTTGGGGGTGGGCATTGGTTTAGTTGCCCATTGACTCTGACCGCGCAATGGAAGCAGAGTCAACGGACAACGCGCTCATTTCGTTAATCAACGCGTGCGCCAAGCATGCCCGGAACGGGCGTTCTGTGCTATTGGTTGCAGACATGCCGCGAACGGTAGTAGGTACTTTGCTGCACGGTGGTCGGTAATCCGACATCCTTCACGACATGGAGTGTAGCCAACAGGTGGCAAATAATCACATTACCTGGATCTTTCATGCGAAATACGGGTCGAGGCATGTAGGACGCGGCGCTTGAAGGTGCCGTTGTGCGCACGTATGGTGCCCAGCGTGGCGCAAGCTTGCAGCACACTCGTTGTGAAGCCCGGCGTAATCCCATCGAGGGAAATCTCCCGCGCCCAACATGTTCTAAGCGTTCAAAGGGCTTGCATTGCAAAATCTGCAGCCACTATAATTATTCTAGTAACTAGATCGATCTATATACTAGACCTATGAAACGAATGTCCAAGAATCAAGGTGCTGCTGGCGAGCCTCGATGGGGCCAGAAGCGCCGTCTTGAATTCATCGACTTTCGGCTTCGTTGGAACCGGACCGTAAATAGGGGCGAGCTTGTCGAATTTTTCCGAATCTCAATTCAACAAGCATCTGCCGATCTGGCTCATTACTCGCGCCTTGCTCCAAGAAATATGGAATACGATAGGAGCCTCAAGACATACAGGGCTACGTCCGACTTTAGCCCTGTCATCAATAGGGACGACGCCCAGACCTATCTAAGCGAGTTGCTAGGACTGACGGTTGGTACACTTGCCCCATCGGCTTCCTTCATTAGTTGGAAACCACCACATGACATTGTTCAATACCCGGCCCGTCCAATTGATACAGATACCTTGCTGCGCCTCATTTGGGCAATTAGGGATTGCGACGAACTTATGGTTTCTTACCAATCCATGCGCCGAGCTACCCCATCCACCCGCTGGATTACTCCCCATGCCTTGGCCTTTGACGGCCATAGATGGCACGTAAGGGCTTGGTGTCAAGAAACCAGGGAGTTTCGCGATTTTGTAATCTCTCGAATTCAACAAATCGAAACATCACGAAAGGCCACTAAGTCCGCTGAAGCTGATAGCTGGTGGAATACCTATATCGACGTGTTGATTAAACCACGAGAAGGGCTGACAGTAGCGCAGCGCCGCGCGATTGAAACTGATTTCGACATGATACGAGGTCGGCTGAAGTTGACTTGCCGAAAGGCGCTTGCCTTCTACGTATTGCGGCAGATGCAAGTGGATCGACCACCGGATCTTTCGCCTGCCGCGCAACCGTTGGAGCTGATGAACCGCGACGAGCTTACCGATGTGATTGTCGCCGCTCAGAAGACTCCAGAAATTCCTCCTAACTCACACATCGGAAGACTGGAGAAAAATTGTGAAAGACCACAAGCGTGACAAGTACATCTTTTACATAGATGGCAAGGAAATCGTCACCGATCAATCATCTCTCAATGGCCGAGATATTAAGGCAATGGCAAGGATACCAGGTGAGTATCAGCTTTTTCTGGAATCGAAAGGAGACGAGCCGGATCGGGCGATATCAGACCGTGACACGATTGACCTTGGCGAGCCTACCAAGCATTTCTATGCTGTTCCGCCAGCAACCTTTGGCCGACGATGATCGATACGCAAATGAAAGAACTAGCCAGGTATTGTCGTATACATGGCTATGGAGAACCTGGTAAAACAGACTTGCCCAATGGAGGAGTGCTCGTTGAGATTCCAGGGGTAAGCGTAGAGGGTTGGAATCGCTCTACAGCTGATGTTCTTTTCGTGGCGCCGCCAAGTTACCCGGCAGCGCAACCCGATTGCTTCTGGGTGCAACCGAACGGTTTCTGCCTCGCCAACGGCGGTACGCCGCAAAATACGAACGACCAGAGCCAGATTCCTGACGATGTGAAATCTGGCCGTCGCACGACGTGGTTCTCGTGGCATGTCCAACGGTGGAATCCTAGCCGGGACACACTGAAAACCTACTTCACGGTCATCTTGGATAGACTGCATCCTGCACGATGATCGAGCTTCGCATCTCCTCCTCAGATCTACAAGCCTTGCGCGGTTCGTTGTTGGAACATGCGCATGAGCGTTGTGCAGTTTTGCTTGCATCCCGCGGAAAGAGCAGCACTGGTCGTGAGCTGATGCTCGTTCGAGATGCCGTGTTGCCAATGGACGACGACTACACTATGTCTGGGCTAGATCACGCTCAATTACGACCTGACTTTGTAGCCCGTGTTACAAAGCGGGCGGGATTGCAGAACCTCTCGTTGGTATTCGTCCATACGCACCCCGGAGAACGTGCACCGGAGTTCTCGCCCATTGACGACCATGGCGAAAATGAACTTGCAGCCTTTCTTGTACGACGAGGACACACATACCGGCACGCTGCGGTCGTTATCAGTCGCGGCGGCATGTCTGCTCGCGTGCTTGGTGCGAATGAGCGACTTAGGGTTGTGTCTATAGGTGACAAACGTGTTGTGGAATTCGATCCAGACGACAGCGAGACAGCCGATTTCGCGATATATGACCGACAAATCAGAGCGTTTGGAGAGGAGGGACAAGGTATCTTGAATTCGCTGCGGATTGCTGTTGTAGGCCTCGGTGGGACCGGCTCCATCGCCGTTCAGCAACTAGCTCATCTGGGTATTCGCAAATTCATCTTGATCGACCCCGATATAGTCGAAACTACTAATCTAAATCGGGTGGTAGGTGCTGTCGCGGGGGATGTAGGTCGCGCGAAGTGTGAGATAGCTGCGCGGTATCTCCATAAGTTTTCACCGGGAATAGAATTGCAGGAAATAAGAGGGGAAGTGGTATATGCGTCCGTTGCAAGTTGTCTAGCAGACGCAGATGTTATTTTCTGCTGCACCGATTCTCATGGTAGTCGATCAGTCGTCCAACAGGTCGCCTATCAATATTTCATTCCATGCATTGATGTTGGGTCTACGATCACAACGAGTCAAGGTAAGGTAACGGGAATCTTCGGACGCATTCAGCTAGTTGGACCCGATCAAACTTGCCTTTGGTGTTCCGATCTGCTTAGTTCGGAAGAAGTACGCCGAGACATGATGAACGAATTTGAGCGAAAGGCCGACCCCTATGTTCAAGGCGTCACAGTGCCGGCACCTTCAGTCATTTCAATAAACGGTACTGTAGTATCCCTAGCCGTAACGATGCTTCTGGGTCTCGTGACATCCGTTCCCATCCAGTCGCGGCACCTTATCTACAATGCCAGCGTAACCAATCTTCGTTCAGTACGTGGCCAATCAAGAGTTGATTGCTTCATATGCTCTCGATCCGGCGATTGTGGTAATTCATGAGTACCGAAAACGGGAAACTCGTCAAATAATTGGATTCTTCGACGAAGACCCACCTGAGGAGGCAGTAACGTGTCTGGGTGCGTATGATGTCCGCAGATTTGATGAATCAGATATTGTAGAGCCCAGACGCATGGCAAGCATTGCCGCAGTAGTATTTCGGCAGCAGTCAACTGTTCCGATAAAGGTCAAGCGTGATTTAGAAAAGTTTGCGGAGTCTCTTTTATGGAGAGACTGCCGTGTATTCGTCGAACTCTTACCGATAGAACCAGGGTCAAAAACGCCAGATTTTGATAGCCTTGTATACCAGGTTATGGAGGAAAGACGTTTGCCAGTATCCGGGTTAAAACCTGAGAAGCTGACAACGTATACAGCTTCAGCAGAAGAAATCAGAGACATGACACCAATGGTTCACGTTTTTCGACTGCCGGATACTTGGAGTGATGTTGCGGCATATTTGCGAGATTTCCCTCCTGGAGAATCGCCATCTAACGAGCTTAGTGTCACTGTTCGTGGTAGGGATGACTCAATTATTGTTCCTTCACCTGAAGAGAAGATACTACTAGAACGAGCATTTCATGATTGCCATCGGGTAAAGCTCATTGAAAATTCCGGCGGCCTATCGGGCGTTCGCACATATAAGGCATTCGCTGATAATCGTTACGAATACGTAGGAAATCGAACGCGCTACGAGTATTTTGCAAAGATCGGCGACAGAGATCTAATTTCAAAAGAATACCTTTCGTATCGAGATATTGCATTGGAGCACATTCCCTTTCACTTGGGTCCGAGATTGCGGCTTGATAGGTGCGTACTAGGAACTCAACTGGGGATCATTGTCAGCGATTATGTGAGCGGTGCAGAAC
>VYEH01000274.1 GCA_009843005.1 Pseudomonadota bacterium
GTTCTGTCGAGGGCAGCCATTCATCTAGAACGTACGTCACCGAACGTCTCCAGCGACCTACCCGGGAACTCGTGTGGGCACACTGCAAGCGTTCCCCTATTCGGTCTTGCTTCGGGTGGGGTTTACCCTGCCACAGGCGTTACCGCCTGCGCGGTGCGCTCTTACCGCACCATTTCACCCTTACCGGCCTCGCGGCCGGCGGTATATTTTCTGCGGCACTTTCCGTAGGCTCACGCCCCCCCGGCGACTGCCCGGCCGACTCCCGCGAATAGAGTATCAGAGAGACGGAACGCGCGTGAGCCTGTAAACGCGATTGCGTGACACGCCGAGAATCTTCGCTGTCAACGTCACCGCAAGCCTGTTGGAAACTTCAGGCGCCAACAGTGCGAACACCCGCAGGATCTCTTCATCGTCCGCCCGGGCTTTCCCGCCAGCGCCGGCGATCACCAGAACAAATTCGCCCTTCAGGGAAATTTTGCCGCCAAGCTGCTCCGTGAGCGTCCCCAGCGTTCCGCGATACACGCTCTCATGGACCTTGGTGAGCTCGCGCAAGATGCTGGCGGGCCGATCGGAACCGAACTGCGCCTGCAGCTCCGCCATGGTCTCGCGGACCCGGTGCACCGATTCGAACAACACGACAGTCCCGGTTTCCCGCGCCAGGCCTTGCAGCCGCGCTCGACGGGGACCGGCCCGCCGCGGCAGAAAGCCCTCGAAAACGAACCGGTCGGTGGGCTCTCCGGCCACCGACAGCGCCGCGGCCAGCGCGCTCGGACCCGGAACCGGGACCACCGGCACGCCGGCCTCACGCGCCGCCCGTACGAGCACCAGGCCCGGATCGCTCAGCAAGGGGGTTCCCGCGTCGCTCACCAGCGCAACCGACTCCCCGCCCTGCAACCGTTTCAGCAATGCTGGAGACCGACTGGCCTCATTGTGATCGTGATACGAGATTGTGGGCGTTTTGACCCCAAACTTCGATAGCAATCCCCGCGTGCGCCGCGTATCCTCGGCAGCTATCAGATCCACCGAGCCGAGAACCTGACAAGCCCTCGGGCTGATGTCGTCGAGGTTACCGATGGGTGTCGCGACGACATAGAGTGTGCCGGTGGAAGTCGAACTCATGCGATCATGCTGCCCTCGAGCAACCGAATAGTGCAAGCGTTACCGATGTTGAACCGCCTGTGGACGCCGGCCTTGCTGGCTTGGCTGGTGTTGCTGTCGGCCTGCGAAACCATGGGTCCCGGCCAACCGTCAGTTGACCGGAATGCCCTCCGGCAGGAGGCGGAACGGCTCCTCGAGGAGGACGAACTCGAACAAGCGCTGCAGATTTATTCCCAGCTCGTCGGCACCGCGAGCGGCAGCGAACTCAGCGGTTTCCTCATGGCCGGAGCGGAAATTCTCATGGTGCTGGGAGCCTACGACACCGCTGGCGAATGGCTGGCCCGAGCGGGCAACGATGCAACTCCCGATCAGGCACAAGGGATTCTGGAACTTCAGGCGAGGATTCTTGCGACCCGCTCGCAAGTGACGGCTTCATTGACCCGGGTCGCACTGCTGCTGCCCCTGACCGGGCCGCAACGGCAGGCAGCGATCGCCATCCAGGATGGCTTTCTCGCCGCTCACCTGAGCCCGCCGGAGGCCAGCGGGCGGGGCAGTCCGGCGCTGCGCATATACGACACGGGGCTGCTGGGAGCCCGGGAGGCCTATACCGCCGCCCGCGAGGACGGCGCCGAATTCATTGTCGGCCCGCTGCTGAAGCCCGAACTGGATGCGATCATGGGCAGTGCCGGAACGACTCCGACCCTGGCATTGAACACGCTGGAGAACGGGCAGACCGCAACCAATCTCTACCAGTTCGCGCTCGCTCCCGAAGATGAAGCAAGCCGGGTGGCCCGCTATGCGGTGGCGAACGGCGCACTCAACGCGGTGGCGCTGATTCCCCGCAATGACTGGGGCAACCGGCTGCTGGGCAGCTTCCGGACGCAACTGGAGGCGCTCGGCGGCCGACTCCTGCAGATCAGGACCTACGACCCGGCGGGTCAGGATTTTTCGACCGCCATAACCGCGGTGCTGAACATCGACAGAAGCGACCGGCGGCGCCAACAACTGGGAGCCGATCTCGGCATCCCCCTGGAGTTCGAATCCCGGCGCCGCCAGGACATCGACGCGATCTTCGTCGCCGCCGACGCGGGCGCCGGCCGCCTGCTGGCGCCACAGCTTCGGTTCTATTTCGCCGGCGACATTCCGACCTACGCAACTTCGGCCATTTACGAGAGCAGCCGCCAGAACGGGGATCTGAACGGTCTGCTGTTCGCCGATACTCCCTGGGTACTCCAGGAGCAGGCCGCTCCGCCGGCATTGGCCGCCACGCTGCACCGCTACTGGCCTCAGCGAACGTCCGCGCAGTGGACCCGGTTCTACGGCCTCGGCTTTGACGCCTACCAGGTGATGTCCGAGCTTCATGTGAAACCGAACAGCCTCTCGTCGTTTCCGGCCCTGTCCGGCGAACTGAGCCTCGACGAGACCGGCCGGGTTCGCCGCGAACTTCCCATTGCGCAGTTTCAGGACGGCAGTCCCGTCACGATCCCACCGGAGGCGGGCGTCGCGCCCGAATCCACCGCTGAACTCGCCGGCCTCAGGTAAACAGCCTGCCCCACTCGAACGCGGGTTCGCCTGGGAACAGCGCACAGCCCGCTATCTGCAAAGGCAAGGTCTTGAGGTGCTGATCCAGCGATACCGGTGCCGTCTGGGCGAACTGGATATCGTCTGCCTGGATGGAAGCACGTTGGTCATCGTCGAAGTGCGCGCCCGGGCATACAGCGGCTTCGCCCGTGCCGGCGAGTCCGTGGACGTGCGCAAACAGCGCAGGATCGTTCGCGCGACCCGCCACCTGCTGATGACCCACCCGCAATGGAGCGGCTATCGCCTGCGGTTCGACGTGTTCTGCATAGACAATATCGACAGGGACAGTCCCGCCATCCACTGGATCAGGAACGCATTCGACGGCGGCGGTGCTTGAAGGGCTCCGGAATTACGGGCAAAGTGCTGTCAGGATAATGCAGGAACGCGTCCTCAATCAGTTTCGCGAGAGCATTGAACTTGCCCGGGAGTCGCAGGCGCTTGCACCCTCGATTGTCGAGGCCGGCCGCGCGCTGGCCGCATGCCTGGCCGAAGGCGGGATGATCCTCTGCTGCGGCAACGGCGGCTCGGCAGCCGACGCCCAGCACTTCAGCGGCGAGTTGCTGGGACGGTTCGAGACCGAGCGGCCAGGCCTGGCAGCGGTCAGCCTGAGTACCGATACTTCCGCGCTCACCGCGATCGCCAACGACTACGCCTATGCGGATGTCTTCGCCAAACAGGTGCGCGCGCTGGGCAGGCAAGGCGACGCGTTGTTCGCGATCACCACGTCCGGCAATTCAGAAAACGTCGTCAGGGCCGTCAGAACCGCTCACGAGCGCGGCATCGCCGTTGTCGCGCTGACCGGCCGGGATGGCGGCGTGATGGCCGATCTGCTGGACGAGTACGATATCGAGATCCGCGTGCCGTGGCAGCGCACCAGCCGAATCCAGGAAGTTCACGGCCTCATCATTCATTGCATCTGCGACCTGTTGGATGCGGAACTGCTGGGCGCATAGGAGACTGCGGCAAGTGCGCGGCTGCTGACGGGTCCACCTTGGTGCCGGATATACCTGCCGAAACACTACTGATGAATAGACCAGACGACGATACCCGGCCCGCGGACGATCCCAGCCGGACAGATCAACACAAGGAATCGGCATCGGACTGCCCGCAGTTGTCGAGGCGTAACGTCCTGACGGGCGCCGGCGGCGCTCTGGCGGTCGCGGCGTTGTCCGGCGGAGCCACCCGCGCACGCGCTCAGAGGCCGCGGCCGGAGCGAAGGGCGGACCTGACCGGACGGCTTGCCCGCTACATGGCCGAAGCACGGGATTTCTCGTTACCGGAGTCTGTCGGGCTGGCCGCGAAACACCGTATCCTCGATACGTTCGCTGCGATCATTTCCGGTGCGAAGCTGGGTCCCGGAGAAGTTACGATTGCCTATGTGCGCGACCAGGGCGGCACGCCCGAGGCGTCCGTGGCGACAACGAATATCATGACCTCCGCGGTCAACGCCGCGCTCGCCAACGCGATGTTCGGCCATGCCGACGAGACTGATGACTTTCATCCCTTCACCAAGGCCCATCCCGGTTGCTCGGTGGTCCCGGCGGCGCTTGCCATGGGCGAGCGCGAGACCGGTTCGGGGACCGAATTCCTTCGCGCGGTGGTGCTGGGTTATGACCTGTGCTGCCGCTTCCTGGTGGCGCTGAACCCGGCCCTCGTCCGCGCCAGGGGAAGAAGCGCCGAAGGTTACAGCTCGACATTCGGCGCCACCGCCGCCGCCGCGTCCATGGCGCGATTCGACGAAATGCAGATGCGGTACGCCATTTCCTACGGCGTTCAGCAGGTATCCGGTGTGTGGAGCTGGGTGCGCGATCCAGAACACATCGAAAAGGCCTTCGACTTCAGCGGCATGGGCGCCCGCAACGGCGTGGCCGCGGCGACCATGGTCCAGGCCGGCTTCACCGGCGTCACCGATGCCCTGGAGGGTGAGCGCAATGTCATCGACGCCCTGTCGACGGATCCCGATCCCGAAGCGATGGTGGCCGGCCTGGGTTCACGGTTCTATGTGGAGGAAACGGCGATCAAGCCCTTCCCCGTGGGATATCCCATTCAGTCGCCGCTCTCGGCCTTCTTTACCCTGCGCGAGCAGCACGGGCTGACCGCCGGCAATGTCGAGCGCATCCTGCTGCGCCTGCCCGAGGACGGCGCCCGGATCGTCGACAACCGCAGCATGCCCGACGTCAATGTTCAGCACATCATGGCCGTGGCGCTAGTGGACGGCTTCATCGACTTCGAAAACAGCCACTCTTTCGAGCGGATGACCGATCCCGAAGTCGTCGCTGCACGGGAGAAGATCGAACTGATCGCGGACCCGGAACTGGCCGTCGTGGAAGCACCCCGAAGCGGCTTCGTGGAGGTCACCATGACCGATGGCAGGCAGGTCGATCTGTTCGTGAGCCACGCCCCGGGGACACCGGAGAATCCGTTCACCACGGATCAGGTGAACGGGAAAGCCCGCGAACTCATGGCGCCGATACTGGGTGAAGTACGCACGGACACGCTGATCGAACGGGTCCATTCGATCGAGGATATCGAGGACATTCGGGCGCTCAGACCGTTGCTGACTGCATAAGGGCCTGCTAACGCTATCCGGGATGGCGTTGACAAGCCCCGGGTTGAGCCGGGCGACCGGCGGACTTGCCGGCAGGTGAAAGCCCTCAGTCCGGCGCGTCCTCCCAGTCGAGTACGCAATTGAACGGAGGTATCTCCACGCCGGGCGTCCACAGCCGGTACGTTTCCAGGGTTACAGATTCGGGGAAGACGACGGGATCGGTAATCGTGATCGTATAGTTCAGCCTGTTGCCGTCTTCGGTCACTGAAAGCCTCTCCAGATAGCTCGCCTGGTCGGACTGCGGCGTACCCAGTTCGGAGTAATAGGGCCAGTCGATATGGGTCGTCGTGATGACCAGGTCGTCGCCGTCCATGTGTCCCACAGAGTGCCCGGTGGCGCCGGCGACGGGTTCGGCGGCGCCTGCCGTACCCTCCTTGTGGATCGTCCGCCGGGTGTTGTATTCCGCGATGTGGATGATGATGCGATCGCCCTCGTCGGTGATTTCCGTGGTCACCGGGTCGAACATGGCGTCGGGCATGCCCTGGCGGCATTCGAGGACCTCGATGTTGTGCAATACCGCGTCGTAGGCGGCATTCAATTCCCGGCCGCGTTCGGTAAATTCAACCCCTTCAAGCTGCGGCTCGATGTTCGTATGCCGTCTGCCCCATGTCCGGAAAATCCCGTCAGCCGTCCGCCGGGCCTCCGCGACCAGCGCCGGATCGATGGCCTCGGGCGGTGCGTCGGCAACCAGCTCATTCGACCAACGCGGCGTGCGATTGCCCTGTACGATTTCCTCACCGCTCGGCAACAATACGTGGAGGGCGCCCAGTGCATTCGAGCCGTGCCTTGAGACGTAGCCCGCGACCCTGACGTCCCCGAGAAAATCCTCGGGGGAAAGGCCCCGGCGCTCGAACGAGCGGGGAGCCGGGCCAAGTTCCACGTCCCAGATCGTCTCCTGACCGTCGTCGCCAACGACGGCGATGCGGCCGCGGAGATGCGGATTGCGCCAAAGCACGTCCGTCAACTCGCCCTGCAACTCCACCACTTCATCTATCAGGTAGAGTGCGCCATTGGTGACCGGTCCATGGTGCGCCATGGCGCTCGGTGCGATGAACAACATGACCGACAAGAGTCGTATTCCTGGCAGCTTCATAACGTTCCCCTCAATTCATTCCAAGCGCAACTGCCGCACCCCTCGTCCGGCAATGCCACGAAATCGCCAAGCCGACTGCCTCGACTCACTCCCACACGGGTTCGAACTTCTGGATCCGCTTGGCGTGTTCCACTTCGCCCGTGTAAATGTTCCCCAGGGAATCCGTCGCGATGGCGTTGATCCAGTGCAACTGGCCCGCGTAACGGCCGTTGCCTCCGAACGATCCCAACGTCTCGCCGCTGAGACGGTTCACGATCCATACGCTGGAGTTGCCGGAGTCGGCGACATAGAGATAGTTCTGCTCCGGATCCTTTGAAATCGCCATCTTGTACATGACGCCGCACACGGGCAGTTCCTTGCGGGTCGAGACACCGGCGCACTGGGTCGGGCCGAGCCGCTCGGCCGGCGTCCATTCGGCGACGTAGATGTCCTGCACCCAGGTGCCGTCCTTCTGAAAGACCTGGATGCGGTTCTGGCCGCGCTCGCCCACGTAGACCAGCCCGTCATCGGA